>CAYNWE010000032.1:0-9480 GCA_964400855.1 uncultured Candidatus Saccharibacteria bacterium | reverse complement strand
TTGAGCGGAATGAATCGTGCAGTCGCTTTGCCAGTAATGATTGAGTCACTTATCGCACCAAACACTCGTGAATCGGTAGAGTTCGTTCTATTATCTCCAAGTACAAAAACCTCTCCACGGCCAACGGTAATATCAACTTGTCCTGGCGTTGTTAAAATATCTTGAGCATATTCCTGGCCTTCATCCGGGTTGAACCCTTCCGGGTTCTGAGCGTTATAAATTGTGACACTTCCATTTTGTACCACCACTCGTTCTCCAGCAAGTCCAATCACTCTTTTAATGAGATGCTCTGTCGAGGAACTGCCACCCAACTGTTTTGGTCGATCAAATACAATCACATCACCGCGGTTTGGGCGATAGTCTCCACTCGTTAAGTTTGCCCAAGTTTTAGGTAGTTTAAATACGATAAGCCTATCTGTGTTTTGTAGTGTTGTTTCCATACTCGCGCCGTCTACTTCGTAGGGCTGAAAAACATGCGCAGTTAAGAATAGCGCTAAGAGTGGCGCAGCGATAATGAGCCCAAGTGTACCGCTTAGATGGTGCAGAATTTTCTTGAATAGGACAAGCTTCGGATTTGTCTCTTCTTCCGAAAAAAGCGGTTTATTAGGGTCTATTTGTATTGGCTGTTGATTGTAAGGATCCATATAGGGAAACTATAGCATATGAGAGCCCATTTAATGAATTGGGGTTACCAAAAGCGTCATAAATCGTTATAATGTTCCTTTGTAACTATGAACGATTATAAATTCTCGCAAAAACCAAAACGACCGACTTCAAATGTTGATGGTTTTATCAGTGGATCTAGTGCGCATAAACAGGACGATGTGCGAGTTCGTTTTAGGCAGAACTACAGTCCAGCTCAAAACGTGAGTACGAATAGAGAAGTAGTGCGCCCAAGGGGTGATGGTTTTCTATCAGAACAGAAACGGACGCCAGAATTTGCTCGTTTGAAAGATAATGAAACGATCAATGCAATACCTGAGCAGTTCAATATATCACTCGACGACGAAGTAAATGAGCCAAAGCATCGCCGATTTTCACTCTTTCGCCGCAAGCCAAAAGAAAAAAAGAAGCGGAGCATATTTCGACGAGTTGTTAAGACATTTGGCGTGATGACGCTGATTCTTGTTTTGGGTGCTGGCTCTATATTTGGCTATGCACTTATTAAAGAGCGGCAAATATTTCGTGGCAATGGTGATGGAGCAGCGGGGCTTGAAAAAAACGTTGACCCAGCGCGTCTAAATGGTGAAGGTGATGGTCGTGTAAACATACTATTACTTGGTAAAGGTGGACCAGGGCACGAGGCCCCAGATCTCACTGATACGCTCTTGCTTGCAAGTGTTGATCCTGTACAGAATGAAGCAGCATTGGTAAGCGTCCCGCGTGATCTCTATGTAGAAGACGCAAATGGATATGCAACAAAAATCAATGCTATCTACTCTAATGCCAAACAGTCAAAGCTTGCATCGAGTGGCGAGAGTGACGCAGAAAAACAAGCAGCTGAGGATGCCGGGCTTAAAGCTATCAAGCAAACAGTGGGTGAGGTACTTGGTGTACCTATTCATTATTATGTTATGGTTGACTTCACGGCATTCAAGGAATCCATTGACACCGTAGGTGGCATCACTATTGACGTCAAAGAGCCATTGTATGATGCAACAATGGCATGGATGAACCGAGGAAGCGCCTTAATCGCCGACACAGGGTTGCAAACTTTTGACGGCACTCGAGCGCTCATGTATGCACGGTCCCGTTATGGCAGCTCCCGTGGTGATTTTGACCGAAGTGAGCGGCAAAAAGAAGTGATATTTGCGCTTCAGCAAAAAGTACTAAGCGTTGGTACTTTCTCCAATCCGTTTAAGATTGTTGAACTCATGAACACCCTGGGGGATAATGTGCGGACTGATCTCAATGGCACCGCAGAGCTAAAGCGTTTTTATGAAATCGGGCAGCATATTACAGCTGATAAATTTATTTCGGTGAGTCTCGCTGACCCAGAGAACTTACTTGTCAGTACAGACTTCATCAACGGACAGTCTGTTGTCGTGCCAGTCGCAGGGCTTAATCAATACGAAGAAATTCAGTCATATATAAGGAATACTTTGCGAGACGCATTTCTAAAACAAGAAAATGCCCGTGTGGTCATCTTGAACGGTACCGCGACACCAGGACTCGCAAGTTTTAGGGAGAAAGAACTGAAGTCTTACGGTTATAATGTGGTATTGATAGACAATGCACCTACAAGTGACTATGTGCAGAGTAGATTGATTGATTTAACAAACAGCTTGAAGCCATACACTGCAAGCTACTTAGAGAAGCGGCTTGATGTTAAAAAAGAAACAACTGTTATCGAAGGATTACCGACAACAGAAACCGCAGACTTTGTTATAATACTAGGTACAGATGAGGCTACTGAAACGTCGACAAACTAAATCAAGAGGTAAATTCTCTAGTTTTTTGCACTTTGCTTTAGTCGGCATTCTACCGTTATTACTCTATGCGCTAGTCAGACTTGAATTCGTTGCTATAGCGCTTGCGGTAGTTTTGCTCAGTAAATGGCGTATGTTTTCAGTGAAGGCGCGTCATTGGCCTGCCAACATTCGCTCAAATGCAGTTGATATACTTGTCGGGCTTTCAACGGTTGTATTTATGTCTATCTCAACAACACAGGCGTTGCAGCTTGTATGGGTTGGCGCTTATGCGGCATGGTTATTGTTTATAAAGCCAAAATCTACAGAGATTTGGGTTGGTATGCAGGCACTGATTGCGCAATCGATGTCATTGGTTGCTATTTTCTTGATTTGGAATGAAGCGAGCGAAACTGCGCTCACTTTTGCCGTATGGGGCGTTGCATACTTGTGCGCGCGGCATTTTTTAGGAGCATTTGATGAAGCCATGGCGCGCGCAAGTGCCTATGCATGGGCATTCTTTGCCGGGGCGCTGACTTGGTTAACAAGCCACTGGTTGCTTTATTATAAATTCGTTTCTCAGCCTGCTCTCATATTAACTGTTGTAGGATATGGCATGGCAGCACTTTATTATTTACAGCACAAAGATCGTCTGAGTAAAGGTGTACGAAGACAATTTGTATCGCTCATGGTCGCAGTAGTACTGTTTATCCTCATCTTTTCTGATTGGAGCGGCGACATAATATAAATAACAAAACAAGGAGGGAAAATGGCAGACAAAATTGATACAAATAAAAAAGTAAACAAGGCGAAAGAACCGCGTAGTCAGCAGAAGTCTAGCACGCTCTTGCTTGTCATGGTAGCGGTTGCTTCAGGCTTTTTCGGTGGCTGGTTTGGCGGCCAACAACAGCAAATGCAGGGTGGCGAAACAAAAGTGACCCGTGAAATAGTCGAGGGAGAAGGTAATCTCATAAATGCAATTGCAAAAGACGTGAATGAAAGCGTTGTATCAATAAATGTCCGCGCAACGACAACTTCACAAGATTTTTTTGGTTTTAGTCGTGAACTTGAGACTGGTGGTGCCGGCACTGGTTTTGTTATCAGTGAAGAAGGCTATATTGTCACTAATCGTCATGTTGTTTCTGAAGAAGTGACCAGTGTGAGTGTGACGCTTGCCGACGGAACTGAGATCGAAAATGTAGAAGTAGTCGGCCGCACAAACAGGAGCGATCCTCTCGACGTCGCATTTATAAAGATTCCTGATGCATCAAAGTATAATTTGAAGCCAATCAAACTGGGCGATTCTGAAAAAGTCGAAGTTGGTGATCGAGTGGTTGCGATTGGTAATGCTCTCGGGCAATTTCAAAACACCGTGACGAGTGGCATAATCTCAGGTTTTGGACGTGACATAGAAGCGTCAGATGGTGGCGGAGTCGAGACTTTGCAGAATCTCTTTCAGACAGACGCTGCGATTAACAGCGGAAACTCAGGTGGCCCACTTGTGAACGCCGCAAGTGAAGTTATCGGTATAAATGTGGCTACTGCAACGGCAGAAAATATCAGCTTTGCCATACCAATAAATGACGTAAAGTCGTTAATCGACACAGTGTTGAGTGAAGGAAAACTCGAGCGACCATATCTTGGAGTGAGATACATACCACTTGATGAGGATGTCGCAGGCCAGCTTGATTTAGAAATCACTGAAGGCGCTTATATCCCAGAATCATCTGCAAATCGTCCGGCAATTATTGCAGGGAGTCCAGCTGAAAAAGCAGGATTGAAAGAAAAAGACGTTATTGTCGAAATCGGTGGCGTAAAGCTTGACAGTAAAAATACACTCGTGTCTATATTGGGTCGACGAAGAGTTGGTGAATCAGTTGAAATTAAAATAATAAGAGACGGAAATGAGCAGGCAGTCACTGCAGTACTTGAGGCCGCACCAGAGCAGTAGAATTTACTTGACTTTCTGAATAAGCATAAACACAATATAGTTTATGAAAAAGCTGATTGTGTGTTTAGCCGTTATTCTATTGTTATCACCTGCATTTTTTGGTGAGCTTGTTGTAGCGCAGCCTAGCTCGGAGCTTTGCAGCGACACATCATCATTACTAATTGAAAATACTATACCCGCAGATGGAGCATACTCTGTTTGGTTTAGAATGAAAAAAGAGTCAGTTGCATCTCGACCTTTCGTCAAGGTCCTTTCTTCATGCGACGAAATAAAGCTTCCAGCTGGTGATGATTGGGAATGGGTGAGTGGGTTGAATGAAACGCTAAGATACTCATTAAGCCAGGGCGTTGAACCCGTGCGCCTATCTGTAGTTGGTGGGAACGTCCTTGTTGACAAGATACTGGTGACAACGTCAACAACCTGTACGCCAATAGCAGACGGAAAAAACTGTATAGAGGAGAGACTAGACTTTCATATTGGTGGTATATCGCAAGGTTCAGTTGCTGGCCAAGTGAATATTCGTGCTGAGCAAGTAAGCCAAATTGACGGAACGGCGTATAGCTTTAAGATAGACGGTGAAGAAGCTGCGGTTGCGACTGAAGAGCCTTATTGTTTCTTTAAATTGGCAGACGGCACATGTTCAAGTGTAAATATCGAAGAGTACGGAAAGGGTGAGCACACATTAGAGGTGACTGCACGTACACCAGGGGGTCAGCAAATGGCTAAGAGCGTGCCATTTACGATTGTTGCAGCTTCAAACGTGCCGCCAGTAACTCAGCCAATAACAGACGGCCCGAATGCACAGGCGTTGCAGCCAATCCCGCTCAGTATTACCGGAGTTCGCGAAAATGAAATATTAACAAGTGATGTAGAGATTCGAGCAGAACTTCCAACAGGGTTTGCTGGGGTCGTAGGAGTAAAATTTAGTATCGATAACGGGTCCGTCGTTACTCGAAGTGCACCTCCGTTTTGCTTAGTGCTGAACGAAAACGGTGCCTGTAAAGGCCTCTCTCTCAGTTCATTATCAAACGGCTCGCATCAAATCATTGTCACGGCCAACGCAACTGGATATTCCGAGACAAAAATAACTATACCGTTTAGCGTCATTAACCCAATCGCAGCATCAACAAACAAACCTCAGGTGATTGTTTCAAAGGATTTGCAAAAGGTCACAGGTACGGCGCGTGTTGGGATACCAGAAAAAAACATATCACAAGGTTCAACCATCACCTATAAAGTCGAAGACAAAACAGTTGGAGAGGGCACAGCAGCAAGTCCTACAGTTAATTTAAATACATCATCTGTAGGCAATGGTCCAAAGAAGTTCGTTGCAGAAATAAAAGATATAAATGGGCAGAAAACAGTCTTAGAAAGTACAGTAGAGGTTAACAATGGGCTATGGAGCCGTTTTGTTGCAATGATTCGCAACAATAAAGCAGGGTTTATAACTACTTTATTTATGCTCGCTATAGCAGTTACAGGCTTAATCGTGTATGTATCATACAGGCGCCGTCGACAATTTGAGCTTGCGCAACATGCGAATGACGGCTTCGATTCATATAATTATATTATGCCTTACGAACAAGCGCAGCAACAAATGCTTGTTAAGCAAGGCGCTTTGGCAGTAGTTGTATTGTTTATAGGAGTAGGTTTCATTTATAAAACTGGCTCAGTTCAGGCGGCCCCAGGATTTGGGTATATTGGAGATGTTGCATTTGATGCAACGTATATCCCTTCAAATTTCGAACATTATGATGATATGATGGGGATAGTAGCGATTCGCATGGTAGCTACGGATAGTACTACTAACCCTGACACGAACCCCACGACGCCTGATTCTGGTACTGGCGGTCAACCTAATCCTACAACCCCAACTACTCCTCCGGCTGTGCCACCATCACCAACACCAAATCCTAATCCAATAACGCCGACATCTCCTCCTGTACAACCAACGCCTTCTGCACCATTACCATCTGGTATGAGTAGACATCTGGGGATGGGACCATTGATTAATAACTCGCTTATACCAGGTTCTATAGCTGGAGTTGGATCTCCGATGATTGTTACTGGTGCAGAAGCAGGTCGCAAAGCTGAAGGTGATGGAGAGGGTGGGGCATTTAGGCATCGTTGTGTTTATTCTCATATGAATTATGACGACCCAATACTTTTCTTGAATCAGCCAAATGCAGCACATCTACATACGTTTTTTGGTAACACGGCAACGAACGCCTACTCGACCCCAACTTCGTTAAAGAATTCAGGTAATTCTACCTGTAGCGGAGGTACGTTCAATAGATCAGCATATTGGATTCCGACTATGATTGACGAATCTGGGGTCCCACAGGCGCCAAAAGATACCAGGAACTGTTGCACAAGTGATATCGAAATATACTACAAACTTGGGTATCAGGGAGTCATGAGAGAGGAGATCCGAGGATTTCCAAATGGTCTTGAGATTATTGCAGGTAACCCTTCTAACGCGACCTCGATAACACCAAACGACGGAGTGAATGGTCCAAACAAAGACAACGCAAGTTATTGGTGTGAAGACCCAGTACATAACGGAAACCGTTATCAGGAAGGCTCTACGATACCAGATTGCCCACCAGGCCAATTGATGACAATGCTCGTTGCGTTTCCACAATGCTGGGATGGTGTTAATTTAAAATCAGCAAATGGTCGTTCACATATGGCGTACGGTTCGTACAGGGCAAATATCAATGAACCCGGAGGTTGCCCTGCGTCACATCCTGTCGGATTGCCGTTTATCGAGTTCTTTGTCAGATGGACTATCACCGACCCAAATGGTACTGGTGGCTGGAGGCTCTCTAGTGACAACTATGACAATGGTCCTGGTGGGTATTCAGGACACGCTGACTATATCTTTGCTTGGGACGAAAGCGCATTTCCAGCAATAGAGCAATATTGTTATAGAGACTATCGTGACTGCGGGTATTCGTTAGGTGACGGCCGCTTGCCAAAACCAGTACGTAACTACGATGGAAATCTAATCGACAGAGAGAATTACCCTTTTTAATCGAATAAATTGGCCTGCGACAACTCTCTAAAGACACATAAATAGTTGGGCGAAACCAAGAGTATTCGATAGATGCCAACCTGCTGCTCGTGCAATTTTGGTAATCTGTGGATGTTGTTCGGGGAAGGATTCCGTTATTACTACAGGGTGACCGTACTCGCCAGTTTTAAGCTGTTTTAATAAACTTCTGAAATGATCTAAGCCATCTAGTCCGCTGTAAAGAGCGATTTTTGGTTCGTGTTTTGCCGCTTTGTTTACTTTATGACCGGTGGGTACATAAGGTAAATTGCACAATAGTACATCATACTTAGCTGGGTGCGCTGCCAGTAGATTTCCAGTAAAGCAGTTTCTATTTTGCAGGTCATGCAAAGCAATATTCTTCTTTACAATTTTGAAAACAGTGTTATCAATATCAAGAAAACACACTTGGTTGCCTGGGCGCTCTAAAACCGCAGTGACACCTAGCGCGCCCGACCCGCAACCCACATCTGCTATAAGCGCACTTGCTGGTAGTATAAGTGTCTTAAATAATTCAATAATCGACTCGGATTCAGGGCGGGGTACTAGCACTGTATTATCTATAAAAAAATTTCGGCCATAAAATTCCTGCACACCCCTAATATACGCGATAGGTTCATGCAAAGATCTTCTTTGTATATATTCTCCAAGCAACTTAATATTATTTGAATCTAAAATATAGTCAGCATGTCCGATAAGCCAAGATCGGTCTTTTTTTAGAATATGACAGAGCAAGAGTTCTGCATCCAGTCTCGCCGTCACTATTTTGTTTTGTGATAATAGTGCCGTACTCTCTTTAATCGAGTCATCAATACGCATACGCGTATAACTGTATCATACCCTTTATTTATGTAAAGCTAAGTTGCAATAAAGCTACAGTTAATCATATTTTATGGCTTATTCGGCCAGTAACGGACATAATCCACATCCATATACATAGGATTTGGTGTAGAGGCATCGCTCTTTTGCCAAAACCATGGAGCGTCCATAGAGAAGTTAAGTCGTATCGACATTGGCGCATTAAAATAGGCTGCATCTGTGTTCTTCATTTCTCCCACAAACTCTCCGTCGTAGTACCACCTTAGATAGTTAGGTTGCCAGTCGAGAGCATATGTATGCCAGCCAGTCGTGTCTCTATCCACGTCAAATGAATTATTCGTCTGTGAGTTAGAGTGATGTATAGTAGCTGTCCATGGTCTTCCGGTTGGTGAGCCGAATATTTCCATAATATCGATTTCACGTTGCCCACCATTTGTTTCATAGAGCCAGAAAGCAGGGAACATTCCAACTCCTGGGTTTGGCCACCTAATTCGCGACTCAATGTATCCATAAGTAAAAGATTTGACGGCAGGGTTTGTAATCATGTAGGCGCCAGACCAGGCTTCACTTGTAACATTTCGCAAGGATGGCGTTGTTCGTTTCATGGTGATACGTAGAATAGAATCGGTTATTGAAAACGGATTATCTTGTGGCGACTGAAAAGGGTTAATGTTCCATGATTGGCCTGCAAAATCTTCATAACCAACACCGTCACCACCGAACTCGTTCGGTGACCATTTACCGACATAACCAGGCCTGCTTAAGTCTAGCGGGCCGTCAAATTCATCCGACCATGCAGCCCCTGTATTCACGGGTGGCGTTGGTGGCGGATTGGAAGGTGCGGGTGCCTCTGGTGAAGGGCTTGGTGTTGTGGCTGGTGTTTTGTAGCTTATTTGAGCGTATCGCTTTCCCGTATCGTCAGTGCCGACTGTAAACTGACCTATACCGTCTTCGATTTCCGCGATAAAGCCTAAGCCAGTGGCTGCTTGTAAAGTACCTAGTTTTCCGACTGCAAAAACGCCTACAAAAACTATAACTAACGCTGCAAAACCTTGAGAAGCTTGCTGCACGTATGTTGCTTCAGGCTGAATATAGGAGTATGTATCATCTACGTTATGATTGCTTAAAATTTGTCTCTCGTTAATTTTACGGATTACAAACCGGATAATGAATGTAATCAAAAGCGCCGAAATGACGATGAAAAAAGCGAGAAGTAGTTTGTTGTTGCTGAACCAATTAGTTGATGT
>CAYNWE010000031.1:0-9801 GCA_964400855.1 uncultured Candidatus Saccharibacteria bacterium | reverse complement strand
CTCTTTTACTGCCATAACTACTCCTTCGTATAGTCATAGTATACGCTACCTCCGTAAGAAATAAATGACCATATCATCTGAGAGTCATTTTTCGTTATAATAGTTTCATGCACATCAAAGTTATTAAAAAGTATCTTCGAAATATGGCCGCACTTATAAAGATGAAACAGCTGCCGCTATTGATTGTTTTTGTGGGGTTAATTGCTGCACTTGGTATTGTATTTTTACCGACAACGTCTAATAGCAGTACTGTTACCTATTCGGCTGAATGCAAAGATGGTGACGCAGATAACTTTGACTGTTGGGCGAGCAGGTATGAATCAATGACAAGAACAATGCCAGTTGCTGAAGTTTATGCTGACTTAAAACGTGTCTATGCTGAAAATACTTATGTTCAGTCGCAGTGTCACCAAATAACTCATGTGATTGGACGAATCGCAGCACAACTAAGTAATACGGTGGGTGAAGCCTATAAAAATGGTGATGGATTTTGTTGGTCTGGCTATTATCACGGAGTGATTGAGCAAGTAGCAAAAAAAATGGGAGAAGGTGCATTTATCGAGCAGCTCAATACTCTTTGTGCAGATGTTGAGGCGGAGAGTCGATACAGTTTTTATCATTACAATTGTGTGCATGGACTCGGTCATGGAGTGATGTCTATATCTGACAATGAATTGTTTGACTCGCTAGATTCGTGCAATACGATTATTGATGAATGGAACAGGCTATCCTGTTTTGGTGGCGTATTTATGGAAAATGTCATGTCTGACCCGGTGACGAACCCTACTCATTCGACAAAGTACCTTGATCCCACTAAACCGATGTATCCGTGTACAGATGTTGAGCGGCAATTTAAAGAACAGTGTTACTTAATGCAGACGTCATATGCGCTCAGACAAGTAAATTATAGCTTTGCAGCGGTATTCGATATGTGTGCAGCCGTTGAGACTGAATTTCAGGTAACCTGCTATCGAAGTCTCGGGAGGGATGCATCTGGCAATAGTGTAAGCAATGTCGCATCAACGAAGGCAAATTGTGAATTAGGACGAACGATTGAGCAGCGCACAGAGTGTGCAATAGGTGCAGTCAAAGATTTTATTTCATATCATTCAAATGACGTAAAAGCGCGCGAGCTTTGTCGTAGTTTTTCAGACATTTCTGTCCAATCAGTATGCGACGCAACGGCAACAGACTATCTGAGGTCATTCTAATGAGAAAAAGTGTGATCGTTAGTAGTCTTTTTGCAGTAGGTTTTGTTGTCGTTGCTCTTTATGTACGTAGTAGTCGAGAAGACTCAAATAGCTCTCAACAACAAGTGAGTGCGTCTCAGTTAGCGGCATCTGATGGACGACAAGGGGCGGCCTGCTGGGTTGCAGTCGATGGAAGCGTTTACGAGATTGACCAAGGGTACAAATGGCAGGAAGGTCAGCATACGGAGTCATCAAGCGCATATTGCGGAGCTGATATGTCGAATGTTATTGATGACGCACCACACGGCAGGACTAAAATGTCTCAGCTTAAAAAAGTAGGCACCTTGGTCCAATAAAAATCAGGCGTATACTACAAGGTAATAGGCATGGCAGAAGATTTATGACGTTTAGTACAATAGAAATAATCTATAATCCAAAAAGTACCGGTCCGAGCAAAGAATATGCGCGTCAATTGCAACGTGATTTGCATCTGAAACATAAATTGAAAAGTCATTTACATGCGACGAAGTATGCAGGGCATGCCGAAGAACTTGCGTATGCACTTTCTCGTGCGAGCAAACACCCGCTCATTGTTTCGGCAAGTGGCGACGGCGGATATCATGAAGTGATTAACGGGGCCATGAAAGCACAGCAGGAGGGTGCTCAGCCAACATGCGCAGTGCTTGCAGCAGGAAATGCAAATGACCATGCTCGAACCATGGTTGAAACGTCATTACACGACGCTATCGCTGCAGGAGCTGTTCGTAAGATTGATGCACTCAAGATGAAAGTCGTAAATGACGGTGAAGTGAGTGAAAGATACGCGCATTCATATGTTGGTTTTGGGCTTTCACCGGCGGTAGCAGTTGAGCTAAACCAAACTGATTTAAATATATTTAAAGAGATATTTATCGTTGCACGAAACATTTTAAGCAATAGATCTTTTGTCATTTTACACAAAGAGAGCAAGATAGCACTCGACAGCCTAGTAATATCCAATATAGGCGAAATGGCAAAAATTTTGAAATTTTCAAAAGATGCAAAGCCAGACGATGGCCTGTTTGAAGTGTCTATTTTTGCACGTCGCAGCAAATCTGACTTGATTCGGCGCCTTTGGAGAACGACGCGTGGACTTGAAAGGCCAAAAAGCTTTAAAGAATTCCGATTTACGCTAGCTCACACAACTCACGCGCAACTCGATGGTGAAGTCATGACAGTGGCAGCCAATTCAGAAGTGACACTAACGTGCGAGCACGAGCTTTTGCAAACTATTGGTTAGTTTGTTGTTCAATAAAACCGATTTTAATTAAACTAGTTTTGGTTGGAGGTGACAATTCAACGTGATAGAGCTCGTCGCTGCGAAACCATCTCGGTTCCAAAAAATCATCGACTGTGATGAGTTTGATTTGTTCAGAGGGTATCGGAATCTCTACGGTGTAATTGTAGAAGTTCATTGCTACGAGTACTTTTTCTTGCGTGTCTCGCAGTGTTTTTTCACTTTCTCCACTTAATGCACCGTTCATCGGTTGTAGTTTGAAGTGAGAGATATCGATACCAGTCTCTTCCAAGACTTCTCGAATAACGGCTTCTTCACTCGTTTCACCCGGTTCAATACCGCCACCAGGAACAAGCCAGCAATCTTTGTAGACGCCACCTTTTCCAAGTAGAATCTTTTTATCAGATGAAAATATAAACGCACCGACTATGTCTCGTTGAATAGTTCTCATTCGTTTCATAGTAACATGCAAAGGACAAATGAGCGGTTTTGTAGTACACTATAATGAACTAATTTTATAAAATGTAAATAGTAGTTAGGTTTTCATGGTTGTTGCGTTTCAGATTGAGCAGAAATCTTTTGGTGCAAAGCAGTTGTACACGAAAGTAGACGCGAGTATTGGTGATAATGAAAAAGTTGGACTTATTGGCCGCAACGGGACCGGAAAATCTACCTTGCTCGGTATTTTGGACGGGACGGATACTGACTTTTCCGGCAGTATTCAATTCAGAAAAGGGCTTGTAGTTGCGAGTACACGGCAAGAACATCACGATGTATCTCATATGTCAGTTGTCGAGTATATCTTGTCAGATATTCCTGGCTACAGCGACTTGAAGCATGTGCTTGACACTTATCCTGAGCACATGGGTGATAATATGAAAAAGATCACCCAATATACCGATGCATTGACACAATTCTCTGACAAAGGGTTTTATACTATTGAAGAAGAAATTGTGCGCACGCTCGCAGAATACCAGCTGGGTGAAGAACTAGTACGGGGTCCTTTGAAGCATCTTTCTGGAGGTCAAAAGCGTTTTGTTGAACTAACGAAACTCACGCATTCTGATGCAGATTTGTTACTAATTGACGAGCCGACGAATCATATGGACCTTGAAGCAAAGCAGCAGTTCATTGACTGGATGAAGTCGCAGAAAACAGCTATGTTGATTGTGACACACGACCGTGATGTATTGGATCAAGTTGATAGGATTTTAGAGTTGCGTGATAAATCGATTCTCAGCTTTCCTGGCAATTATGAATCGTATATTCACCAGAATAAAACGTCGAGCGTCACCGACATGGCACAGTACGAAGTTGCGCTAAAGACATTTGAAAATCTGCATAAACAAATCCAAAGTGTACGTGCAAAGAAGGCCTCAACTGGCAAAACACCGAACCCATTTATCCCACTTGAACGTCGCCTGTTGAAGCAGTATGAAGAGCTCAAGGCATCGACCAAAAAACCGAGCTTCTGGATTGATAGTGAATCGCATAAAGACTTGAAAAAAGCTGACCAGGAAAGGTACGCAGAGTACAAAGCAGCATCAATCCGGATTTCTTCTCAAGCAACTGGAGTAAAGCATGAAACTGGTTCACTGTTACAGCTTCATAAAGTAGTACTAGGGTACGAACAAGAACTTTTTGAACCAGTCACTATGAGTTTAAAAGCAGGTGATAGAGTTCGTATGCTTGGACGTAACGGAGCAGGTAAGTCGACTCTGCTCAAGCACATATTAGCAAGTTACCATCATCAGACGCCGGAGTCGAAGTTATTTTCAGGAGAAATTCATCTTGAAAAAATGTTGCGAGTTGGCGTCTATGAACAAGAGATAAACCAGCAGTTCTTGGATATGAGTATTAAAGAGGCGATTGGCACAATGCTTGATAGGCATGATTTGCCAAATACTGAACAGATTATTATGCGCTATCTTGGCGATTATATGTTTAACCCGCATGAGGACAAAGATCAGCTGCTGGGGAGTATGTCGGGCGGTCAAAAGGCGCGGTTCCAGCTGATGTCAATGTTTATGGGTAACCCAAATCTGCTTATACTTGACGAACCAACAAACCATTTAGACTTGCCAAGTATCGAAGAACTTGAATCAACACTTAACGATTATCATGGTGCGATTATCTATGTGTCGCATGATTCGTTCTTTGTTAAAAACGTACCCGCTGAACTGATTAGCGTAACTCGAAAACACGCTGACTAGTTTACTTTTGTGATTTCAACCGAGACGTTCGCTGGTCCATCGTATTCATAGTAATCGATGGTTATTGATGTAGTTGGGTTAGCTGGATTTGTGGTGAAATATGCTGTTCCGCTCGACGATGCGTTGTTCCAGTAATCAAAGACAACGATTTCGTTGACATGCATTCTGAGCCCGTTGTCGCTCGAATACACTACTTTATATTGCCCAGACATGTCGGTTGCATCTTTAGTGAATTGTGCAACAAAGCCGTCCGATTGAATGCCGGCAATCGGGCTTGCTGACCCCCAGATGAAATTAATCGTGCTTGTTGTCGTTGTTACATTCGCAGGGGTTGCGGGTATGCTTGGCGTAACGGCGCTATCTAGGTCTAGGTTCCAAAATGAGGCTTGAAATCCGGATATAACTACAAGGGGTGGTGTGCTTGTTTGTGCCACATTCTGCTGAGCATTTGCGTTACTGCTCGCAGGTGCGTTATTCGTCGCATCTTTTTTCGTACTACTTTCTGACTGTGTAGTGTTCGGAGTAGTCATTTCGTTTTGCGTCGGGTCTGCAGTAAAAGGAACGATGCTTTCTTGGGTTGTTTCAACGACTGATTCGACTAAACTATCTTTTGTTGGATCAGCCATATTTCTTTTTGGCAAAAAGACAAGCGCGAGAACGAGCAGAGTAGTAGCAATGATAGTCAAGCCTATAATTAATTTTTGTTTACTGCTTAATCGTTTCGTCGATAGGTTACTCGTTGCAGTTGTTTTAAATTGGTTTTCTAGGGTTACGATGAATGTACTGTCTGGAGTCGCTGCAGCGTCAGAAAATAGCGCTAAAAAGGCATTTGTGTCGTTCATGACTTATTTTCTCCTTGTACGCTCATACTACTTTGAGCGACAAGCTCTTCGAGCCGTCGCAATGCCCGTCGCAGTGTCACCTTTACATAGTTGAGTGGTTTGCTAATTTTTACTGCAATCTCAGTTGGAAGTAATCCATCAATTAAGCGAAGCATCGCGACTATTTTTTGTTGTGCAGGCAACAAGTTTATGAAATATATCGCTCGCTCTTTCAGTGACCGACCTTCCATTTCTGCTACTTCTTCTTGCACATAGTGTGAGAAATCGTCTATATCTTCTGTATCGAATTCACCAGTTTTGTACTTTTTACGTAGATACAAATTCCATTTATTTTTCGCAATTCCATAGAGGTACTTTTCTAATGAGTCAATATCTTTTTTATCGAGCGTCGGAATTTTTTCAGCGAGCGCCATAAATGTGTCACTCGTTAAATCTTCAGCAGTCTGCTTATGGAGCACTTTAAAGTAGAAAAACTTATAAAGCTTTTCTACATTTTGGCGATATACTTCTTCAATAATTTGTTCGTGGTGCATTATATTTCTATTTTGAATAGTGTACTTTTGCCGGTTAGTGCTAAAAGCACACTATGCATTTGGTTACTTCTTTTGGAGCGGGTCAAATCCTTTTACGCCAATAATAGCATTGCCAAGGAGCATGACCAAGGTTCCTAGAATTGACATCCAATACCCCGGTTTGACTAGTAAGCCAATCTGCTCGGCAATCGCTGCTTCTGGTTTTTGGTTGATGATGAGTATAAGCCCGTATATTCCGATTAAAGTGCTGAGAAAGGCAATGCGCTGTTTGTTCAGCTTCGCAGCAATGACCGTGATGCCAAGACAAGCGGCAGTTATACCTATTGATATATTTTGTTTGTTGCCAAGTTCGCTTTCGGCGAGCTCGCGAACAAGCTGGTTCTCTATGGTGAACCATCCGAGAGCAGCCCCGAGCGCTGAAAATGTAGCTGCGCATGCAAGCGCAATAAATAATGGTTTACGAAAATTTTCCATGACATATTCCTTTCTATTGAGCGTTATTTTGATTATTGTTTGATTGCTCGTTCTCTTCAGTTGTTGGTGGCGTTTCTTCGTTATTTTGATCGACTATTGTATTGTTCTGTGTATTGTTTTTGCTGGTTTGGTTATTGTTTTGTTGCGGTTGTGGGGTTGTAGGTTGAGCAGTCTGGGGTGCTGCTGATGTTGTAGTCGGTGTTGATGTTGTGTTTTTTGGAGTCGATACTGACTGAGGTTTTGTGGTTGTTTGTGCACCTTGAACACTTGTTGGGCTCTCGGCCGGTGCTGTTTCTGCGACGTTCGCCTTGGGAACTTCTACAGGCGCTTGGTAGCTAGAGCTCGTAGGCTCATCCTGCTTGTTCATCGAAGCAAGCAGCTTCTCTGTTCCATACATGGTGCCAAACGCTATCGCGAGGCCGATTATTAACTTTAGTTTGTTCTTTGAAAGATTTTCTTTCATTTTCTCTTCTTTCTGCCCGGAGAATCGGAGCATTGTTAATTGCTTACACTGTGTATGTTGCAGTGGGTGTACAAATTGTTGTTGTGAGTACAACAAAATAAAAATAGAATTATCCGTTGTTAGAGATAAAACGTGGTTATAAAAATAGTAACTATAATGTAGGGAGAATAGCGTCTTTTATTGCTTGTTGACCCGTTAGCGTCGGGTGGAACGGAGCAGGGTCGCGGACACCTTGCAGCCAGCTGGTTTGATCACATAATCCATTATTGTCGAAAGTGACGTCGACGTAAGTTGCATAAGAGTATTTACTGACAGCATTTTTTATCGTGTCATTTAAACGTGTAGCTTGTTCAGCCAACCATCGTCCTTCAGCATCCGTCACCCCAGCAAATTGTGCGCATGTTGCTTGCGAGCTTGAAGTAAAGCTGTAGTAAGTGGTAAAGACTACTTTTGGCGGTGCGTTATTGTATGTTTTATTGATAGAGCTCAGGCTCGCATCAAGGTTTTTTTCAAGTTCAGTTAGCTTGTTTGTGACTTTGGTTGTATCTTTTTCTGTGCCGCAGACAGCTATAAAGCAATCAACAATCGGTCCGGTCCAGTCAATATCATTTGCGCCAATAGTGACAGTGATTAATGCCGGTTTACGGTATTGCGATAGTTGCGAAATTTGACTTGGTACAGTAGTACTTTTTGTTTTCTGCTCACCATTAATACCTTCTGACGTGGTTGCCCCGCTGCATGCAAGATTGACTAATTCATAGCCTTTTTCTTGCGCTATCAAGGCAGGGTAGGCTGATTCCGTGCGGCCACAACTCGTCTCTCCAACGACAGCCCCGAGCCCCAGCCCTGCAGCAACAGAATCCCCGAGAGCAATGTAGAGTGGCTGTGAGCTAGAATTCGATTGCCAGAGAACAATACCAACTCCAGCTAAGGCGGTAATTAACAATGAGCTAAAAATATAGAGCTTACGCTTCATTATACAAAGTATAACAATACAGGGGAGTTATTAATGCTCAGAACGTATTACTGAACAAATTACTTCAGCAAGTCGAGTGTTTGATAGCTCGTCATGGTGTATCCCATCGATACCTGTGTTGACTATCTCAGCAGCATCGATGAACTGACACTCATATTGGAGTGCTATTTTTTTGAGGTAGGGTGCTAATGCTTTTGATGCGTCGCCGGAATCGACAGAATAATGTTCTTTATAGAATTCCATAAATCGTGGAGCAGCGGGGTTTATATGCACAGGGCTTATGAGGAGTATTTTTGCTTGAGTGTATTCTTTAGCTGTATGTATCAATTGTTCAACACCGTTTGCATTATCTTCAACCGTTCGGTTGAATTTATATTTAAAATCGTTAGTGCCAAGCATGATGATCAGGTGGTCAATAGGGTCGTGGCTTTTCAAGCACGGTACTAAGTAGGTCAGTCCATTTTTGACACTGTCTGGGTCGTCAAGGTTTGTGGTGCGGCCGGGTAAGCCTTCTTCAATGACATAGTAGTTGTTGCCGAGCTTGTCTTGCAGTTGACCAGTCCAGCGCGTAGCAGCTTCATAACGCCCTGTGCGGTCAGGTAATCGTCCCCAGGTGTTTGAATCTCCGTAACAGAGGATTGTTTTAGCTTTTGGATTGGTGTTCATAATGTATTATTTTTTTGGATGAGTCAGAATGTATATAATTGGGAGTATACCAACACTATTGACGAGCAAGAGTGCGATGAACCATCCTTGCTGATTATTGCGACCAGCTCGCCATAATGCCATACCTCGCCAAATTGTATCCCAGATTGCGAGTGTGAATAACGCGACTGCCCAGTTGGTTGATAATTCGTAGCTCATAGTTTTGTTCTCCCTAATTTAGTATACGCCTTGTTTTAGGAGTTTTATTATGTTGACTCACAACAGGACTCGACTCTCTCATGTTCGCACGGCAACGTGACGTGGCACTGATACCAAAATAAAAAGCCCTCTTTTGAGGGCGTCTTATTTTGGTAGCGGGGCCAGGACTCGAACCTGGGACCTCATGGTTATGAGCCATGCGAGCTGCCTCTGCTCCACCCCGCGATAATTGTTGTGATAGAAGTGTATCAAAACGTGATAATTATCATACCAAACAGGGGTAAAAAAGTCAACAGTGTGCGAGCTAGGGTGTAAAAACAGGATTTATGTGCTATGTTCATGAAATGGAGAGCATGACAAACGATGTTATAGAGACGCTAGCTGCTGAGCGAGCAGAGAGAATTTCCGCTGCTGCACGTGGTGAGTATGTGACGCCACATACTTCTCCATTTTCAGACGAAACATATGAATACTATGCGTCAACTTTTGGTAAAGAAGTAGTGATTCAGCCTGTAAGTTTGTTAAAACGAGGGCGTCGTGAAAATGTTAGTGATTGGGCAGCGCAGGCTATCTGTAAAGGCATGACCCGTATTTTTTTTGCAGATCCAAGCCTTAAAGGGAGCCAGCAACTTTTACAAATTGCTCGAGCCAAAGAAATTTGTAAAAGTTGCCCAGTCATGGAGGAGTGCGGCGATTACGCAATAGCAAATCAGGAGTCCGCTGGTGTTTGGGGTGGTATGGACGAAGATGAACGTCGTCGAAAAATAAACTCTAGGTACTAGAAGCTAATTGATAATTGGCACTCTTGACATGAGAGTGCTAGAAATATATACTAAAAGTACGGGTACTCCCCGCGCAAACTAATAACAATCACGTGTCCGCACGTGCGGCATGCGTGAAAAGGAGGATATTCTTATGAGTGGATTAGTAAGATGGGACCCATTTGAAGAGATGAGGTCCTTGCAAAAAC
>CAYNWE010000030.1:0-9854 GCA_964400855.1 uncultured Candidatus Saccharibacteria bacterium | reverse complement strand
TTTGGCTGGGGATGAGGGATTCGAACCCCCGAATGCATGGACCAAAACCATGTGCCTTACCACTTGGCCAATCCCCATTGTGTGGATTTTTAAACTGAGATGAACTAGCTTTCTTTGTGACAGCCCGCAGGGCCATCTCACTCTGGCCAATTCCCAGTATGTGTGGTTGATTATCTAGTTTAGTGTCTTTACGGACAAAAGTACTGTAGCTTGTGTTAAAACCCCATCTACCATCTACTTAACACTATTTACTAAACAAACAGCTCATGCGATTATACAAAAAACAGAGATAAAAATCTAGTAGGGCAGTGCAACGAGAACTAAAGTGCTGTTACTTTATTTCTAAAGTACGGCACGCTACTGAACCCTTGCGCACGCATAAAGTTAGATTTTAGTTGCTGGAGTGCTCCTTCAATCTCATCTGCTGGGACCACGAGTCGTAATGCTTGTTGTGCATGAACATACTCAGCAAGCCGCTCCCACGGAAACACAATCCACTTATTTGTCGTAACAGTATAAAAATCAGGCTCCCTAGGCGGCTCTGCTTCGTCACTCTCTGGCTTCCACGCTATCGCCCCTCGCAACACTGCTCTTGCACCTATACTATATAAAATATTTTGAGCAGCATCTTCAGTTAAGCCACTGTCCCTCACATCATCAAGCCACAAACACACTTTATCTTCGACCTTAGAAGTTTCAGGCAGTTGCCCAGTCTTCACTTCAGATCTTTCGCCGTCATCACTACGTGTATTAACATTAATACATTGCACTTGTTGACCGTTCATGTGTAACATTTGTGCCACGATGCTCATTAGATTTAACGCGCCACGTGGAGCACCGACAACCGTATCAACAAATTGACCGCTCTGATTCTGATGATCAATCACTCTCGAACCAATATCAAGCGCCATACTATAAAACGTCGGCTCGTTGATATACAGTTTACCTCGCTCTTGCTCAAATTCAGGTATGTGATAATTCATATAAATCATAATAACGTAACAAGTTAATAATTACGAATTATGAGCAACTATAAAATCAACATCGCGTCGCCGAAGCTATAGAAACGGTATTTTTCTGTGATCGCGTGGTCATAGATTCGTTGCAGTTCAGATTCGCTACCAACTAACGCTTCAACCAACAAAAGCAGGGAAGTACCCGGCAAATGAAAATTCGTGATCAAACTATTCACTCGCTGAAACTCATACCCGGGTTGTATGAAAATACTTGTTGCACTCATCAAATCACCACTTGTTATATACGACTCAAGCGTACGCACCGTTGTTGTACCAACAGCTGTCACGTGCTGAGCCTGCTTTATCCGCTCAGCAACCCGCGTGTCAACCTCATACCACTCCTCATGCAAACGCCCGGTCTTAAAGTTCTCATCAGTAAGTCCAGCAAACGTCCCCAGTCCAACGTGCAGCGTCACTTCTTCAACTGCATGCTTCGCTTTCACTTCATCTAACAACTTATCAGTAAAATGTAGCCCCGCCGTTGGCGCCGCCTTAGACCCAAGCGGCTTTGCATATACTGTCTGATATTCAGTGGCCAGTGTGTCATTTTGGGCGATGTATGGGGGCAGGGGCACATGCTCTATAGCTCGCAGTCGCTCGTCGTCATGCATCACATTTAGTCGAATCGTTCGTATGCCGTCGTCATCGATAGCCGTTGTTTCAGCAGTCAACCAATCCGTTAGCTCAGTAGCCATGCCTACTTTAAACTTCTTACCAGGACGTACCAAAGCCCGCACGGTATGTTGATCTAACTTCTCCAGCACGAACACTTCAATATCCTTCGTTGCCAAACCTTCTGCGCTCGATGCAGTTTCAGTGAAGCGTTGCGACTCACCAGCAAGCCGTACTTCCGGTACGGTGAGGCGTGACTCGCCAGACGCTGAGCTGGAACTGCGCGAGAAGCTAGCAGTGCGGGGAGCTTCACTCTCCGGCAGGCTAGCTGGCACAGAAGGTTTGGCGAAGAGCCACCGACAATGTTCAACTTTCGAGTTATTTAATACAAGCGTCGTATCTGGGTGCAAATACGTATTCAACTCAGAAAAAACCGTATCAGTTATCATCTTGCTCGCGCGGTCAAAGACCAATAGCCGTGCACTATCACGTGGCCGGGCAGGTTCCTGCGCAATCAGCTCTTTGGGTAAATCAAAAGAAATCATTCCTACCTGTATAACAGATACGGTGCACTTGATTCTATTGACTTTGTATTATATTTGTGTTATAATGTATTAATGACAACGAGTACCCCCGCACTCGCGACCGTGAAACAGTTTGTTGGTGAATTCCCCTTGCATGGCAGCGACAGCATGCCAGGCCTCTACGACATGTCTCCAGATACGACCGTCGGGGAACGACAAGCCACAAATGCTGAAGTGCTCGAACTATTAGCGCGCATTGGCGGTGGCACAATCAGTATTACAAACCCCGTCACTCCTGAAGGCGTGCTCTATAACGCGCTCCTCACCAATTGCCCGCTCACCAGTGCCTCGCTCAAAGGCTTCCTACTCGGTGCGGTTATTTTCGAACAATCACTCTAAACTTAAGCTATACTAAACGTATGAATACAATCGTAATTGGTGGTGGCTGTTTCTGGTGTATCGAAGCGGTATTCCAGCAAGTCAAAGGCGTAGAATCCGTTGTCTCAGGCTACGCAGGCGGCGACCTTGTTAACCCCAGCTACCACAACCACGGCAACCACGCGGAAGTCGTCCAGCTCACCTATGACGAGTCAGTAATTACACTCGAAGAAATTTTAAACATATTCTTCTCAGTCCATGACCCAACCACCTTGCAACAGCCAGGTACCGCAGATGTCGGCGAAAGCTACCGCTCAATCATCCTATGCACTGCAGACGAGCTCGAAACTGCGCTCAAAGCAAAAGACCAAGCGCAAGCCAACTGGCAAGACCCCATCATCACCGAAATCAAATCGCTCGACACCTTCTACCCGGCAGAAGACTACCATCAAAACTATTATCAGAACAATTCAGAAGCCGGCTATTGCCAAGTCATCATCAACCCCAAACTCGACAAATTCAGAAAAAATTTCAGCAACTATACGAAATAGGTAACCATAAGTGTGATGTTTTCATATCACACGTTTTATGTTGCTAGTTCTTGTAAATTTCACGGCACAACACGTGCACTGAGAAGAGTTAATTTCTCTATTTTAAAGAGTGTGATAATAATCACTATTATTTTTCTTGCTTTTTGAAAGGTGTAGCTATATGCTTTCGTCATAACAGGAGATATGTGATGCGAGCACAGTTTCTATTAAGTTCAAAATTTGTCATACCAGAACTCATCAAATCAAAACGACGAGAAGGACGCCGACGTGCGTCCTTTTTTATTGCCGCGCTTTTGCTGAGCGGTCAAACAGTATTGGCGACCGTTACGCCGCTTTACACTATGAAAGCGCAAGCGCAAGAGAAGAGCGTTCCATCGCTTTCCATTCCAAACCAAACCGAAACGAAACTTGAAAGTGGCGCATCAGGTAAACCGCTTAAAGAGCAGCGAAATGCAATGAACGACCCACTGACGTTTAAACCGTCTGCATACGAAGAAAAAGAATTAGTAAATGAAAGAGGGCAGTTTAAAGAGGTACGACAAAACAAAGATGGTAGTAAAACAGAAAAAACATATTTTTCACCAAAATATTTCCAAAAAAATGGCTCTTGGCAGAATATCGACACTACCGTCGTTGAAGATACAAATGCCGCAGGAGGTAATGTTGCTTCTGGAGTTCTAGGTAAAGTCCAATCGATATTTAAAGGTGAATCAACATACAAGATCAAGGAGAATGATTGGCAAGCTAAATTTGCTACATCGACAGATAAAGTAGGAATGTTGCGAATTGAAATGAACAATCAAAAAGTAGCTATTAAACCGTTAAATGCTAAAAAGGTTGCACCTGTTATTCGTTGGGTAGATGGCAAACAGTATATTAACTACTATGACATTTGGCCAGGCGTAAACCTTGAGTACACCGTACATTCAGCTCAAGTAAAATTAAATGTAATTCTCAAAGACAAAAATGCAACCAACAATGTTGGGTTTAGTATTGATGGTGCGAGCCTCATCGAACACCCGACTGAAAAAGGTGCTTACAAACTTGAAGGAGCGCTTGGCAATGATTTTACTGTCACTCCGGTAAACCTTATCTTGAACAATTATGGGTTCGAGACGAAAGACGTATATAAACAAGAATACAAAAATGGTCAGCTACGAATGTGGGTCAACAAGGACTATCTTCAATCACTCCCTCAAGACGCATTTCCTACGGTCATCGATCCCAACTTTACTAGAAGTATGTTTGGTTCTCGCGCTGGCGGAAACTACATATCGTTCAAAAGTGACGGATATATCTGTGGATCTACAGTTTGTAATCCGTACTCTGGTTCACTACGTGATAGCAATGGTGCATGGCGATCGTGGCGCGGAGCAATTCATTCACCTTACTCATTCCTCTCAGGAAAAGACCTCATCAGCGCAAACCTACATCTTACCCAAAGAACGGGTGCAAGTTTCTGGACAGGAAATTATGCTGCTCACTCTTATGCAGCCTACTACGCTCCTTGTCTAAACAGTTTTCATTGCGCGGCAGGGCCAACAAGTCCAGGATACTTTTACTTTGCGACAGTTGGCGATATTGATGTAACAGAAATTTATCGACAAAAAGTGGCAGCAGGAGACTTTGGCGCTTGGCTTATGATTATTGGTGAAGAATGCGCGTGCGACACTTTCAAAAACTTTGATCCTGATAACTCATTTGTAGATTTCACATATACAACATCCGCACCAATGACAAGCCCTATATTACCGGTAGATAAACAGACTATTATTAGTGATCAGCCAACCCTCAGTGTAGACAACGTAGGGAACAGCCCATCAGGCGATATGTATCGCTACTACTTTAGAATTGCAACTAACCCGGATGGCGAAACAGGGTCTGTCATTAACTCAGGGGATCAAGATTCTACAGCTTGGACAGTGCCAGAGGGTATGCTCAAAGATGGACAAACCTACTATTGGAAAACATACACGTCTAACTGGGTCAATGGACAACTAAGAAGCTACACTTCACCAAACTGGGTGAGATCGTTCAAATATGATGCTCGCACAGGCAACGACAGTACGCAAACGTTTGATGCTGCTGGGCCAATCTCTGTAGGGCTATCAACGGGTAACGCGACAACGAGCGCAACCTCACACAGCATAAATGCGCTTGGAGGCTCAATAGGTGTTGGATTTGAATACAACTCACCGAAGAAGAGCAAACCGGGTTTGCTCGGTGAGTATTTCAACAACCCATCGTTCTCCGGACCACCTTCATTGTCTCGAGTTGACCAAAAAGTAGATTTCAACTGGGCAAATGGTAGCCCATCCTTTGGACTCCTAAATGTAGATTCATTTACAACTAGATGGAGCGGCTACTTCATTGCGCCAACCACAGGCACCTACTATTTTGGCGGCAGCAATGACGATGGTATGTCGATAAAACTAACGTTGAACGGCGCAGAGCAACAGGTTTACTATACTGGTTGCTACAGCGGAAATTGCTTTGGCCAGGCTGTCACTCTTACTGAAGGCCAGATCGTCCCTATCAAAGTAGACTATGCTGAAGCAACTGGTGCAGCATATGCTAAATTACTTGTGAAAGGAGCCGTACCAGAGCAAATAATTCCGAGTGAATGGCTCAGGACACCGCTCAGAAACGCCGATCCTACGACGGGGCTTAAAGCTAATTATTACTATGACTCAAACAATCATACTGTCCCGACTGAAATATCTACAGCGTTCGTGTCGAGAGTTGAAAGTAAACCTAGTTTCAATTACGGTGTTGGGAGCGCAGTCCCTACCGGACCTGGCGATAATTTTATGGGAACGTACGACGGGTACATCACGGTCCCATCTAGTGGTACTTACCAATTCGGTACAGTTGCAGACGACGCAGCAAGAGTCTACGTCAACAACCAACTCGTCGTTAACGACTGGGCACACGATGGTGCAGTCAGTAACGCGTGGGGATCGAATATTACACTAGCGGGTGGCACATCAGTTCCTATAAGAATTGAGTACTACGAAATTGGTGGTGGAGCTGCGTTCAATTTCTTCGTACGAGGAGCAGTTGTTCAACAAGAAGTACCCGCCACATGGCTTTCTAGTAAGGCGCAGGTGTTGCCAGCAGGTTGGCAACTCAGTCTCGATGCGGACGGAGACCTAAGCTATGACTTTGCAAACATTACTACAAAAAGCGTTATTTTGATGGATGCAAGCGGTTCGACTCATGAGTACACTTGGAACGGTACGACATACACTCCTCCAGTGAACGAGTACGGTATCTTGGTCCGAAATACAGATGGTAGTGTTACGCTCCAAGATATAGATGGCAAAACGTACGTCTTTAGTAGTGATGGACGCTTGCGTGAAGCGACTTTACCAGTCGACGACAAGAAACCATCAGCCCTACGATTTGAGTACGCCGGGCTTCCTGCAAGGCTAAGTAAGGTTAGCGACGGTGTTGACCCTTCTCGAAACGGCACACTGCACTACAAAGGCGACCCTGCATGCCCAGCCAGCCCTAGTGGTTTCGACTCAAGTGTACCTGATAACATGCTTTGTGCCTTCAAGACTACTGATGGCGACATGACAAAGCTGTTTTACAAACAATCACAGCTCGCACGTATTGAACTTCCTGGAGGTGACATTACTGATGTAGGTTATGACATTCACGGCAGAATCACGCAACATCGTGGAGCATTAGCCAATGATGCTATTGCAACAAATACACGTGCAAATGACGCGACAGTAACCTCAGAGATTGCGTACGACGAACTTGGGCGCGTCAGTAAAGTAACAGAACCAGCTGCGAAGACTGGTGACGCACGACGCGAGCACACATATTCTTACAGTCTTTCGAAAAAAACCTATTGGTCTGATGCAGAACAAATTGAAGGCGAATTCCCAGCAAGCGGGCTCACCGCAACCAACTGGGGCTCTGACAAAATTGCACTATCATACCGAACGCCAACAAACGCGACAGGGTACAAATTCTACCAAAACGGCGTTTGGACAGACCAAGCTAATCAACCAAGCTGTATAAGAGATTACCCAGGCATTACCAGCCAACGAGACGGCAACATCGAATCATTCGTCCGTGGCTGTGACGACAGAGTCTATAGACAGTCATATAACAACGGCGTTTGGTCAGCATTTGCACTAAACCCAGGTGGCGCTCTTACCAACGCTGCACCTAGTGCCACATCGTGGGGTGATGGTCGTATTGATGTCGAAATTCGCGGTGCAGACAATGCACTCTGGCACGGCACATGGGTAGGTGCGAACTGGTACGGACCATCCTCGCTCGGCGGCGGTTTGTCTACCGGACCATCAGTGTCGACATGGGGTGACAACAGACTCAACCTCTTTGTGACCGACATGGGCTCACCATCAAAAATTGTCACAAGACACTGGGCAGCTGGTTGGGAGAACTTTACACAGTTGACCAACGAACCAGTAGCATCAAGCGTGGCAAGCGTCAGTACACCAACAAAAGATATACATGTGGCAGTACGTAACACCTCAAACCAACTACGCTATATGTCATACTCTGGGTCTAGTAACACATGGAGCGCCTGGACAACAGTAGCAGCTTGTATAACCGATAACCCGACAATTGCCAACCAAGGCAATGGCGACGCAGTCATCATCTACAAAGGCTGCGACGGTAAACTCTACCAAACAAAACAAACTACCGTAAGTGGCACTACTACGATGCGCTCAACTAATTCGAGCGAACCGAATGGCTATAGTGAAAAAATTGAATATGATATGACGCTTCGTACAGTCAAAGACTACGACAAAGCTGGTAACTCAAACTGGGTCGAATATCATGCAATCAAAGATATGGTACTAAGCAGCACAACACCAACTGGTTTAAAGTCAACTACTATTTATGACCAGAATGATCTTGCAATCGAAAATTACGGATCTGCACCAAAATTATGGTTTGGTGCTTCCCGTAGACCACTAGCAGCATTCGCAAACCAGGTACCGAGAACCGACACAAGATATGACGAAAATATTACAGGTCTAAATGTCAGCTGGTATGATGCAAAAGGAGAGATACTATTTGGCTCACCAAAGCTCCACTCAACAGGATATACTCAAAATTCAAATAGAGTTGCGTATGATGGAACAAAACCTATTACACCTTCTGCAGGCATGAATGGGATTGGCTCAAGGGCAACTGGCAAAATTACTTTTCCTGCAAGCGGAGTCTACACGTTCACGGGTAATGTTGACGGTCTAGACGATGGCTATAAGCTGTTTGTAAATAATGTGCAACTTATGTCTAAAGCGACAAATAACGGTGGTGCGAACAGAAACCAGACTGCTACATTCACCGCAGTTGCCGGGAAGTCATACGACTTCAGAATTGAACACATAGATACAGGCAACAATGGCTATATGAGCACTTTCTTGCAAGGCCCTGGCCTTCCTGTACAAGCAAGTTACGTTACGTTTACAAATCTCTTAAAACCAGATTACAACCTGCAAACAAGCACAAAAGTGTACGACGCACAGTTGGGTGATTCTACATCATCAATAAATTATGGAAATAATCCAGAACTCGGATTAGTAAGGAGCACTGTCGAAGATCTTGGTGGGCTAAACCTCACAACTACTATGGGTTATGAAACACAAGGCGCTGCGGGTAGTTATCTAAGACAAACTAGCAAAACACTGCCTGGCGGCAACACTTACTTCTATCAGCATTACGGCGCTACAGAGCTTGTAGACAACCCATGTACGGTCGAGGCTGATGCTGTCAGCCAAGCCGGTTTACCAAAAGGCAAAACAGAGCCAGACCCAGACCTAGCAGGTCCACTAGCGGGCCGCAGTACAACGACCATATATAACAAGAGTGGTGACGTTGTCGCAACGCGATACAATAACGATCCGTGGACTTGTACTTTCTATGACTCTCGAGGAAGAGTCATTAGGACAGAAGTGCCAAGTATTGAAGGACGCCCAGCACGAACAATTACGAACGAATACACCTACTGGGGTAACCCATTAGTTTCGCGCTCAGCAGACAACAAAGGCGGTATAATCGTGGAGACAGACCTTCTAGGTCGAGTCATTAAATACTATGATGCATATTGGAACGAAACGCTCAGCAACTATGATGCCTATGGCAGACTCATTAGTAGAACAAGCCCATTAGGCTTAGAAGAGTTCACTTACGACGTACTTGATAGGCTTGTCCTGACGAAACTTGACGGCGTTGTATATGCCAAAAATTCATACGACAACTTCAGTAGTTTAACTCAGGTAGAATATCCAGCTGCAGGCCAACAAAAAGTAGAATATGTACGCGACCAATACGAGCGACTCAATCAAATCAAATATACGCTCAGCGATGGCACGCAAAATATATCTGATTCGGTCGTTCGTTCTATAGGCGGAGACATCATGAATGGCGTAGAACTTGGTCAAACCAAGTCTTACACCTATGATGGCGGCAACAGATTGACAAACGCAACTATAGCGGGCAAAACATTTAGCTACTCATACGACACACCGAATGCTACAGTTTGTAACCAACCTGGTGCAAATTTGAACGCACACAAAAACGGTAACAGAACCAGCATGACGACAAATGCTAGTGGTCAAACAGTCACGACACAATATTGCTACAACAATGCAGACCAACTTGTGTGGGCATCAGATCCAGCATTCACCAGTCCTGTATATGACAGTCACGGCAATACGACACAACTTGGTATTAACCAGTTCAAAACCACATTCGAATACGATTCGTCTGACCGAAATGTT
>CAYNWE010000029.1:0-9953 GCA_964400855.1 uncultured Candidatus Saccharibacteria bacterium | reverse complement strand
ATTTGATTCTTAAGACCGTAGGCGAGACATGCCTGTGGCATGTCGAGGAATCATTGCTTGGCTTAAGCGAGCCCGCTAAAAGTGGGTTGCCGAGTGAGCGTAGAGAGCGTACGTTCAAATCTAATCTATGTTTTTAAAAAAAGTATTTTCTGTCTATTTCTTACAACTGTTTAGTTTTACTTATGCTTGCATGCTCGTAAAATTTAGGTATGATACTGCCTATGAACAGACTATCGAGAGAATACCCACCTAGACCAATGTCCGGAAATGTAGTTAGACTTAGTGCTGAAGATGGGCGTGAAACTATACGAATTACACCTTTAATAGGTTTAGAGGTTTTAAAAAATGCTGGGCTAGATACTCTTCGTACCGACTGGGTTCTCCAAAATATATCATCGTCTGACGCTACAACATTAGAACGTCGTGCAGATACCCTTAGTATTAGTGCCCAACAAGCAGCAATAAAGTTAACACTCGGCATCGCCAATGATACTGGATATGGTGCAGTCTATTACCCCTGCTAAATTTTTACTAACGATTAATTATCACGCTGTAGTTTATTTGCAAAAAACTAGTCATTTCGGGACAATAGAGGTGTGCAATTTATAAAAAAATACAAAAATAATCTTTATCTCAGTCTTTTTAGCCTCCTGCCCGTGTTTATATGGTTGGTGGATTTCGGTGTTTCGAATGCCACTGCAAGCCTCGGCACCTTTGTTGCATCTCTTGGAAAAGCCGTAGCACTCATCGGCACCACGCTATACTGCCTTAACCCGTTTTTCAGTTTGCGACTCGCTAAACTGGAGACGCTACTTGGAGGGATGAATAACGTTGTTAAAACACATGCGCGCAGTGGCAAACTCGCTTTTTTGCTACTTTTACTCCACCCTATCTTTCTTGGTCTGGGCCGCTACATAAACGGCACAAATTTTACCCGCATATGGGACTGGTCGAGCCTTGTTGTACTACTCGGTATTCTCGCACTCGTAGGTCTACTAGTTTTAACAAGTATTACCATCTATGCCCACATCAAACATCAAAAATGGGTACGCATACACCGTTTCTTCGGTTGGCTCATCCCTGTATTTTTTCTGCATGGACTTCTGGCAAGAGGTCAGATCACGCAGATACCGGCACTTTTTGCCTTTTTTGCTATTGTCGGGATTGCTGGTTTTGGGGCGTTTCTCTACCGCTCAGTTTTCTGGAAAAGGTTTGTGAAACGCTATACCTACGAACTAGTTGAAGTTAATCGTATAAACCAATCTGTTGCTGAGCTCGTTCTTAAGCCAAAAGGCATCGCTATGCACTTCACTGCTGGGCAATTTGCATTTGTATCGTTTGAAGGAGCAGGTGTCGACACCGAGCCGCATCCGTTTTCTTTTTCAAATGCACACAATGGCCCGTATGTACGTTTCACCATCAAAGCACTCGGCGACGACACAAAACAGTTTCAGGAAGCGCTACAGCCAGGCACAATAGCATATCTAGAAGGACCATACGGACGGTTCTACTACAAAACAACCCCCAATCGTACTCAAGTTTGGATAGCAGGAGGCATTGGTATTACTCCTTTTCTCAGTATGGCGCGCTCGTTTTCTGGTAACGACAACTACGACATCCGTTTTTTCTATGGCACTGAGAGTCTTGATGAAGCAGTATTCTTAAACGAATTTTTAGACATTACACGTACGCTTCCGGCGAACTTTCACACGAGTGTTGTCGCAAAAAACATTAGTGGTTTTGTTACTATTGAAATGCTCAAAAATTCACTCGGTGAGCTTAGTATCTTCGACTATTTTATATGTGGTCCACCAGGGATGATGCATGCTTTAAGGACATCACTACAACAAGAGGGTGTCCCCCAAGAGCAGATACATGCTGAAGATTTTTCCCTCTAGTTTTATCGACGCTTACTAAACGCACGAACAGAAACGGAAGTGCGACGCTTCAAAACAAGGGTAAGCCCAGCGATACCAATACCCGCTAAGACAGTAAGCAATACATTATTCACAGACCCAGTTGCTGCAAGCACTTGTGGCGTTGCTGTAGTTGTGGTGGTGGTTGAGCTACCGAGTACTTGCGGCACCGATGGCTGTGCAATTCGTACAAATGCGCTATTCGTGTCATTTTGGCCATCTTCGTCCTCGTAGTTACACCAGCCGTCACAGCTCGCAGACGAAATGACTGCATTATTCTCCCACGTCCCTACTTGTGCTGCAGTTGTTTGTATAACAAGTGTTGCTGGCAATGCAGACTCTGTTTGCTCTGTTTCGCTCAAAACTGTCACCGGCAGTTCCCATTGTGCTTGGTCATAGCTCCCGACGCTCGCGACATGTGACACATAGCTCACACCAGTAGGCAAAATATCGTCAATGAGTAATTCGTAGTTAATCTGGTAGCCACCTACGCTCACATCAGTAATAGTAATACGCCAGGTCACTGTGTCACCAATCAACGCCTGCGCAGCAGCCTCTGACGTATCGGCAGGAACAAAAGCACCACCATTCACTGAGACTTCCTTGTTTAGTTCCACGTCACAGAGTGGGGTCACATCTTCTTCTAACATTACTTCATCTTGCCAACAAAACCAGGTTGCAGGTGACTCCTGAGCGCCTGCATGGCCGCTTCCTACTACTAGCCCAGACCCAATCACAAACAACGCCATTAAGCTTGCAAAAAATTTCATAGACACTCCTCTTATGGCTAACAGTATAACGCTCTCGCTTATTAAAATAAAGCACCCTGCGCTATCCGATAATTGTTTGATACAATACAAGATATGAGTAACGTATTAATCGCCTTCCTTTTCGCCGCTGGTGTTGCGACATGGGTTGGGAACAAATTTTACAAGCGCACAGGTGGCAATACTCAAAAATCTGTCGGTGGTGGCGCGATGGTTGGTATCCTTGCTTTTATCTTAATGCTTATTGTGCTCTCTTTTATCCCAGCCTAGCCGTTTCTTACCAATTTTCTTCGCATTTTGCTATTGAACTGGTATTATAGTGCTAATGGATCGGGTGGAGTTGGCTTTGGGAAAGGCCATACAAACAGCACGACAAGCTGCCGGTCTGACACAACAAGAATTGTGTGTCAGAGCTGACTTGTCCTATTCGACCTTGGCTAAAATCGAGCGAGGAGCGATCAAGACGCCTTCAGTTTTTACTGTAGCGCGGATTGCATCGGTCCTGGGCGTATCGCTCGATTCTATCTTAGGTCAACTGAGTGGCGCCACCCCTCCAGTGCTGCACAAATCAAAGAGTAAATCAGGTATCTCGTTTGTCTATGTAGACATAAATGGCTGCATGGTGCACTTTTTCCATGCAGCTTTTACCAAAATTTCACACGACACCGGCGTCCCAAGCGAAGTAATTGAAACGGCGTTTTGGCATTTTAATGATGCTGCATGTCGGGGTGAACTCACACTTGAACAGTTCAACCACCAGTTTGCCAAGCAAATTGGTGTTACGCACATTGACTGGAACGCCTACTATCTAGACGCGGTAGAGCCTGTTGAAGGCATGGCCGAGCTCGTAAAATGGGCGTCCAAACATTACCGCATAGGGCTCTTATCAAACATTATGCCAACCCAAATACGCGCCATGATTGACCGGGGCTTGCTGCCAAAGATTAACTACGACGTGATTATTGACTCCTCAACAGTTGGCACAATTAAACCAGAGCCGCATATTTACTCTATCGCCACCGACCGTGCTGGCGTCCCACCTGAAGAAATATTGTTTATCGACGACAGTCGTACCAACCTTATGGCTGCCGAACAACAAGGCTGGCGCGTGATGTGGTTTGACGACATGAGCCCTGCAGAATCAGTAGAAAAAATTCATCGCGCGCTCGAGCTTGCCTAAAGCAAAAAAACGGTATTAGTTATTTTCAGCGCTTCCGAATCGAGCAATTTCTCGAGTAATGTTCTCTACGAGCAGCTCAGCATCGGCCAATTGCTGCTTTGTTTCTTCAACGAGTTCTTTTGGTGCTTGCTTCACGTAATTCTTGTTATCTAGACGCTTTTTAAGCCCTTCTAGACGTACTTTTGCCTCTTCAAGGTGCTTGGCAAGCTTTTTCGCATATCGCTCAGCACGTTCTCTGTCTATGTCGAGCCAGCAATTGTACTTGGTCGTCGTGAGTCGGAGCCCCTTCCCGTCCTCAACTTGAAATACGCCTTCAATTCGCGCGAGTTGCGCGATAAGTGCAGCATGGTCCTGGAGGAAACTCACATCTGTATGGTAGAGCGCTGTCTTATCAAGCTGCATCGCTGACACAATTGTTCGTGTTTCAATCACGATGTTCTTTATTTCCTCAAACTCACTCACCTTCTTGCTGTCGAAACCATGTACTTCTGACCATTTTTCACCAGCGAGTATCGAATCGCCTGTGACTTCCAACGTTTGCCAAATTGTCTCGGTAACAAACGGTGCAAATGGGTGCGCAAGCTTGAGTGTACTTTCAAGCACGTACAAGAGCAAGTCAGCATTTAACTCTTTTTTGGTTGCTTCGATATACCAGTCGGCGACGTCGTTCCATACAAAGTGGTACATCGTCTCGTACGCTTCGCTTATTCGATAATTATCTAAATGCGTAGAAATCTCTTCAGTAGCTTGTTGTAATTTACTCAACACCCAATGATCAGCCGGTGTTTCAGGTTTCGCATGGTCAGCAGTCGGTTTCTTCCCTTCAAGGAGCCCTTCCGCAAATCGCGCAATGTTCCAAAGCTTGTTCGCAAAATTTCGGCCAGCCAAGATTTTTGCCTGTGAATAAGCTGCCGAGTCACCAGGGCTACGTCCAGATATGATCCCCATTCGGAGCGCGTCAGACCCGTACACACTCAATACTTCATTTGGGTCGATTACATTCCCAAGGCTCTTACTCATTTTCCGGCCGTCTTCGCTACGCACCATACCATGCAGGTACAGATCTTTGAACGGCACATCACCAGTCACATAGAGTCCTAAACAGATCATACGAGCGCCCCATTGATACAAAATGTCCACGCCCATTTCCATGAACGATGTCGGATATCCTTGCTTAAAATCATCATTGTCTGGGTAGCCGAGCGTGACATACGGCCACTGCCCACTCGAAAACCACGTATCAAACACATCTGGGTCGCGTCGATAATGTTTGCCATCTCGCTCGATCACTTCTTCTTTCACCTGCTCATCAAAAATCCATTCATCTGCATCATCCACATTTTGAAACGCTGGTATTGGTATTCCCCATGCAATCTGCCGGCTGATGTTCCAGTCACGTACGTTCTTAAGATACTCGATGGTCTGGGCACGTTTTGCCTCAGGATAAAAAGCGATTTTCTTATCTCGCAAAGCCTTAATCGCCGGTTGTGCAAGCTTTTTCATGTCAATAAACCACTGGTCGAGCAACATTGGCTCTATCACCGTGCCACATTTGTAGCACAAACCAACTCTGTTGGTGTACTTCTCGTCGACATGGTCCAGTAGGTCTTTTTCTTTCAGCGCCGCAACGACAGCTGCTCGTGCCTCTAACACTGTCATGCCCTCGAACTGCCCTGCTCGGTGATTCATCGTCCCGTCATGGTTTATGACACGTATCGCTTCAAGGTTATGCCGCTGAGCTACTTCCCAGTCATTGACGTCATGCGCCGGCGTGATCTTCACCACCCCTGTTCCAAACGCTCTGTCAACCATTGCATCAGCCACAACACGAATCTCAAATGGGCCGTTTACCCCATCTACCGTCAACACTTTTCCAACATACGAAGCATAACGCTCATCATCAGGGTGTACAGCAACTGCAGTATCGCCAAACTTCGTCTCAGGTCGTGTCGTTGCCAGTATAAACGGACCATATTTTAGGTAATAAAGTGGCGTGACACGGTCTTCATATTTTACTTCGATATCAGCAAACCCTGTTCGGTGGAAGGTACAGTAGTTTACTAACCGCTCACCTCTGTAAACCAGCCCTTCGTCCCAGAGTCGCTTGAACGTGCCATAGGCAGTATGTACCACCTTTTCATCGAGTGTAAAGGTAAACCGTGACCAGTCACAGCTTGTCCCGAACGACCGCATTTGTGTCTCAAAAACACCCTTGTTCTCTTGTACAAAGTCCCAGATACGGCTATAGAGCTCTTCTCTGTTAAAGTCGAACCGACTTTTGCCTTCTTTAGCAAGGTGCTTTTCATACACCACCTGCGTTTCAAACCCAGCATGGTCAGCGCCAGGCACCATCAACACGCGCTTCCCTTTCGCACGCTGGTAGCGCGCCACAATATCTTTGAGTGAAAAATCGAGCGCATGCCCGATGTGTAACGGTGCATTTGCATTAGGTGGCGGCAGGATAATGCTAAAAACATCGCCCTTCCCTTGCGGCTGGAAGACTTCACTCTTCTCCCATAGGGCATAGATATCTGCTTCGTATTCGCTTGGTGTATAGGTTTTTGGTAGTTTCATCTCTTATAGGGTACAGGTTTTAGGTGTAAGCGTAAAGTGTCACAGACAAAAATTCATTCTAAACGTCACTCTGTTAGATAAAAATGAGCTTTTTTATAAAAACACGAGCATTTTCACGTGAAATTTAAGCAAAATACATCAAGAGTAGCTTGTGTTAACCCCTCATGCATGTTGCCCAAATTGACGAAAAGACTTATATAAACTAATCAGTTCGTTTTTTGTTCGTTAGGTTCATCCTGTTAGTCAGACAGGGAAGTACTTACACGCTTTTTGTTTTCAAACCTATATTACCATAATCATTAACAGTGGTAGCACTAGTATTATTCTTTACTTTATGCTATAATATATAGATTATGTCAACCAATGATTCTGCACATTGGCGAGGTTCTATTGCCGATCTCTCTCGGGCAACACCTGAGGACTTGTTTGAGGCGCCTTTATTTGTTGTCGAACATGACCCACTACCTAATAAATGGGTTTCGAGAGCCTGTAAACATCGTACGTCGACCGTAGGCAAGCAGGTAGCCAAAATTTTTAGCGGTGCATACAAACACGAAGGCGATCTCCCGGTTTTCAGTGGCGTCGCCGAACATTTCGACGGCGTGCATATTCCACGCTATGCACAGATAAACACGACATACCCACACAATGCTCAAGACAAAACAGGGAAAGGTGGGGCCACTCAATTCACATTGCGGCGTCGCAGCTTTTCGCCATTCACACTTACTGATTATTACCCGGAACCAATACGAAGCCTTGAGGAAGATGAGAAATACGCCAATTCATGTCTCATTTTTTCCCGCTACTCCGACCGACTTAAGCCTAGCCTAGATGAAATAGCAAAGTCTGAGGATTTGCCACTCCCTAGTACAGCACGAGAATGGACAATCACCATTCCAATCGGAGCCACTGCTGTATTTTTAAATGGATCAGGATTAGAAACGGACTTCTTCACCCATCAAACCCGTAGCTGGCATGCCGAAAGTAGAGAAACAAACTTTCTCCGAATAGCAGAACTTGGCAGAGTTGTCAGTGATCGATTTGCGGTCTTAAACCCCTAAACAAGGTTACTACATAGTCAAATTTGGCTGGATAGTGAGCGTTTGTGGGTCGGCTTGCTCTGCGCCTAACATCGCTTTAAAACACCCGAGCGTCGCTATCATAGCACCGTTATCAGTACAGAGCTTTATGTCAGTATATGACGGGGCAGGGGCGCTGTAGCCGTCACGTGCTCTCAGCGCATCAAGTCGCTCAGCCAACTGCCGGCGTAGCTCATGGTTTGCCGCCACTCCACCAGCTATAACGATCGAACGTGGCTGAAATTCCTCACATGCAAGCACTGCTTTGTCTACAACCGTCTCTATCGCTACTCTCTGGAAACTAGCTGCAATGTCAGCTTTCTGCTTATCAGATAGTCGAGCAGCAATATCAAACGACGGGAAAGTAAAATCTTCACCAATCTCTTCTTGTGCCAGGCGTAGAACAGCCGTCTTTAGGCCAGAAAAGCTAAATTCATAGCGCTCGTCCAGTCTTGCTTTAGGCAAGACGTATTTATCTGCCTCGCCCTGTAATGCAGCATGTGCGACAGATGGTCCACCTGGGTACGGAAGCCCGATAATTTTGGCAACTTTATCGAACGCTTCGCCGATAGCGTCGTCTCTGGTGCGCCCCAGTATCTGGTAGTCAAAGTGATTGCGGAACAATACCAACTGTGTGTGCCCACCAGAGACTATTACTGCAAGCAGCGGAAATTCTGGCTGCTCTTCTGGCAAAGCAAACCCTGATAGTAAAGTACTAGTAATAAAGTTCGCGTACACATGCCCTTCGACATGGTTCACTGAATAGAGTGGCTTATTTTTAGAAATAGCAAGTGTTCGCGCCGTCATCACCCCTACGAGCAGACTGCCCCCAAGCCCTGCGCCTTGCGTTACGGCAATTGCATCAATCTTATCCCAGCCTACTGACACCACTGCCTCATCTATGACAGGGATTATGCTCTCTATATGGCTCCGCGCAGCAATCTCAGGCACCACTCCGCCATATACTTTATGCAAGTCCATACTGCTCGCCACGACGTTACTTATAAGCTTGTGCCCGTCCTCAACAACTGCCGCAGCCGTCTCATCACAACTTGTTTCTATGCCGAGCACTCTCATGAACTACAGCGTAACATCAGAGGTAAGGGATTGACAAATAAGGTGTTTTTTGCTAGACTGCAAGGGTCAATCAAAAAACAAAAAATCATGAAAAGAAAACATATCACAGTCGTCTATGAAGACAGCGGTCCACAGATCGTCAATTTTCGTCTTTCATATGAAGAACTGCCTCGAACTAGAATTACGGGGAAGAATACACAAACCCTTTAATTGACAAATAGTCATAAATTAATTATAATATATAAATATGGAAAACAGCTCGCTTACTCCTGCTTACAACATCGCAAAACAAACACCTGATACGGTGATAGACTCGACGAAATTCTATGATGCAATGCATGCGGAAGTTGGCTTGACACCCCCAGAGCATGGATACCCACTTGCTGAGATTGCTGCTGCTCCTATATTAGCTCAACCAGAAATGACGCAGCTCGAAACCATAGCACAACCCGATAACGTCAAAGAAAACCCATATTTCCGCGCACCAAAGAGCGTTCTAATTGAGAAGATTTCTAAAAGCACTTTAGACGGGGATGTCATAGATGAATTTATGTCTCGTAGGTCAATCAGCCTCCCTGAACTTACGAAACTAGCGCAGGTAGTAGAAGGAACCAAAGTTTCTAACATTGTTTTACAGAAGATAGAAAGCGAAATATTACGCCTACCCCCACAAAATGTATTAGACCTCTTGGGCTCGGGTAACTTAGACAACACTTCTGAAGATATAATAAAAACAACGCTAGAACTTGTTTTGTTTAAAATGCAAAACACTAATAAAGCAAAACCTGTCCCGGGAAATCCAACTGTAAATGAGCATACACCAAGGGAAGCACTCGCCATTGAACGAGAAGACGCATGGAGTGTTAACGGAGTACCAGCGGAGGCACCAAAACTTACAAAGCCAGCAGCTCCTGAAATAGACACTCCTATCACAACCGCTGCAGAATCAGCTACAGAGGAGCCGGCCAAGCTCGCTGAACTACCTGCAATACACGACGAAGATGCGCCTGATTGGTGGGATGAAGATGAAACACCGACGCAACTCGAACGCCCAGCAACGCTTGAAGATGAATCTAACCTTGAAGAAATGAGTCCAGGCAAAAACTTGGTAAGCCTGTGGGATGGCTATAAAGCAAGCGATCGTTCTAAAGAATTTATAGCAAAACATAAAGACCAACTATACGACCAAATAGCAATTGCGTCTAACCAGTTCAATGCTGGCCAGGTGGTGTTTGAAGATCTTGACAATTGGGAATTCAGTAAAGCTATAGAACTTCTTGGTGACTCACTGCACGCAATTTATCAATACTCAAAGAATGAAAAATCAGCAAGAAAAGAAAAAGCACGTAACGATAACCTT
>CAYNWE010000028.1:0-10020 GCA_964400855.1 uncultured Candidatus Saccharibacteria bacterium | reverse complement strand
ACATCACCCTTTGCTTTTTCGCCAAGGTCGTCAATTGAGTTAAGTTGTTTTTTTGGTTTTTTATCAGATGGCGAACGCAAAATTGTCCACAACGCAAAAGCGCTTAAAGCAACGATAACACCTAATACTGCTAATAATATTCCGAGACTCACGTCTGTTTATGCGCTCCCACCGCTGTTTCTGTCATTTTTTGCTTACGCTTATATTCTCAGTAATAAATATACCCCAAAAATGCCCAGTAGCAAAATAATTATGCTTGTCATTATCACTTGTAGCAAGCTACGAGTGATTGACTTCTTCGACAATGGGTTACGCCCGATAGAAATAAGGCTACTGCGTACTCCTGAGTAAAGTAAAATTCCTGACACTGCTGCCGATACGAATAATATAATCATGCTGATGTAGATGCGCAGCGGGTTGACTGGTGACTTACCGGCCACCGTTTCTGCAGCACGCTCCAAGAATCCTGGCAAATTTGCTCGTGTTGGTCGCAATAGCGGGTTACCAGAGACGCCAACGTCTATCTGTACACGACCTATTGCTACTTTCTTAGGGGTACCGTTGTCATCAATCTCAGTAGTGCTGAGCACGCCAGTTTCACCATCAAAACTAGAAATTGCCTTACCGATAATATATGGCTCACTCACGCCTGCTTTCATGCCAATGCCGCCAACACGAGAGATAGTGATATAGTCACCAGCCTGCACGACCCCATTTTCATTACTTACAAATGCCTCAAACCGTCCTTTTGTCGCGACAAACGTTTTTTCTTCTTCGGTTGAGAGGGTAAACGGCGCATCATTTGCACTGACGACGACACCATGCATTCGCTCATCGTTGTCGAATGACGTTGGTTCAACTTTTTTTGCGTTATCTACTGCAAGCGACACTATGGTTGCACGTTGAATTGGGCTATCGCTTGAATACCCTTGAGTAATTGTCTGCGCATTTACTGGGCTCACATGGGCAATAATTAAAAGCGTCAGTAGTCCCACCGCTGATAATAATTTTTTCGCTGATAACTTGGTTTTCAATTTTTGCAACATAACTGTATAAAAGGTGAACCCTTTAGTTGCTAGTATACCGCTTTTGCTTTAACTGATACAAGAACTTAAGCAGAAATCGCAATTTTCAATGCTGTAATAGCAGCGTCGATGTCTTGCCGAGTCGTCGATACTCCCAAAGAGAATCGCAGGCTCGCACGAATCAGCGCCTCATCAAAGCCCATTGCAGCAAGCACATGTGACGGCTCAACGCTACTCGCACTACAAGCAGACCCTGCGGCAGTGTACACACCCTGGTCATCTAGTGAAAAAAGCATCCGTTCATTATCGCTACCTGGAAATGTCACGTGGACGATATGTGGGGCTCGAAGTTTCGGATGACCGTTGAATACGACATTCTCAAAATTCGCAGCGAGTTGCGAACGAAAATACTGTGCCATTTCACTCACCTGCTTCATCGATTCAGCACGACATTTTACCGCTTGAGTTAATGCCGTCGCAAACCCAACACAAGCGGCCACATTTTCAGTCCCACTTCTCAATCCATACTCCTGCCCTCCGCCTCGAATCTGCGGGACAAGCTCAATACCGATTCGATGATACAGGACGCCAGATTGCTTTGGACCATACATCTTACCGCCGTTCAGTGTCATCAAGTCAACGCCAAGTCTCGCAACATTGACATCAAGATACTGTGGGGCTTGGCACGCATCAACATGCAAATAGAGAGGGCGTCGATTTTTTTGTTGGCGTCGCTGCGCACGAAAGCGAGCAACACATGCGACTAGTTCGGCTATCGGCTGCACCGTGCCCACCTCATTATTCGCATACATAACCGAAATGAGCACTGTGCTATCAGTAATAAGTTTTTCTAACTGGGGCATTTTTACGCGTCCATGCGCATCAACCTGCGCCACATGGCACGCATACAAAGCCGCCGGTCGTCGTACCGCGTCGTGCTCAACCGCGCTGATCACTATTTCGCCATCAGGATACGACTGCATCACCCCATGTATGGCTAAGTTAGCCGACTCACTCCCGCCAGAGGTAAATGTTATCTCACTCGGACGTGCACCAATAGTCTGCGCAACAGACTTTCGTGCGTCTTCGAGAACAGCATGAGCATCCCGTGCACCAGCGTACAGTGCCGAAGGGTTATAGAAGAGTTCCTGACTAAACGGTTTCATTGACTCAAGCACCTTATCGCTCATCGGGCTCGCCGCAGCGAAGTCAAGATATACTGGTTGCTTCGACTTCATAAAAAGCGCCCTATAGCCACCTTACTTATGCTCTCGCGTGAGATGGTTTGTCGGTGTAAAGATGATTCTTCACGCGGTGGAAATACGCCTGTGTCGCCCCATGAAAATTCTTGGCTTCGTCAATACTCAATCGGTGGTAAGCACCTCCGTTTTGAGATTTTAATATCTCTTTCGGGCGCACCACATACCGTGTAGTCACCTGTCGACGCACGCCTTGTTCGTCTGTCCATTCCTCATACCAAACCCATGTGTGCTTATCGAGGCAAAAAAACTCTCTGCGCACGCCATGTGGTACTGACCCAAAGATATCTCGTGTCAGTTCAACTTCTCGTCGCATCAAATCTTGTAAAATAGCATGCTTACGCTCTTCGCTGTTCGTTCCTTTGAAAAACTGTGTAAAAATGTTCATCCCAGCCCCACTTCCTGCCTTATTCCGCTAATTTATCCATAATTGCTTGAATTCGAGCTCGAGCATCATCAGCACTTATGAACTGCTCTTCAGTTCGCGCAACCGGTTGCTGCTTACTTTTAAAGCGGACTGGTCCCTGTAATGGATCGGTATCAAGCACTTTGTAAGCAGAGTCTGTTACTGTCTCTATCATCGCGCGTGCTTCTTCAACGCTTTTAGCTTGGTCACTACGCTCTTCGACACTTCGATTTTTCTCTCTATACGCTTCCATAGACACAACACGAGCATCAGACGCTGCAGTGCGCGCCTCTTGTGCTTCTTCTGCAGCGATTGCAGCTGCCATTGCGTCATTTTTATCGATAATCTCTTGTGTCGTCGTCTCAAAATCGGTGTGCAGTAAATTATCCGACGCCATATTGCGTACTATTTCGGCATTTTTATCGAGCATCACATAACTTTTATCAATGACCGCGTCGGAGACATGGGCGATTGTTTCAACTCGTTCAGCTCTGTTCTGAACGTCCTCAAACATTGCGCCAATGGCCTGTCCGACTAACTCAACTGACTGATAAACCGTATGTGGTCGAAGCTGAATAATATCAGCAGTAGGCTCTCCTAATTCGGAGCCCGGAATCAAACTTTCAAAAAGATCTCCAAACATTTTACTCTGCCTACTTCTCTCGTTAAATGCCAAATAATTGTTTTGCGTTTGCAGTGGTTTTTTGCGCTAAAGACTCGATGCTCTCAGCTCGAAGCTCGCTTAAAAACGACGCCGTAACACGCAAATGTTTTGGCTCACACATTGTACCACGAAATGGCGCCGGAGTCAAGAATGGTGCATCTGTTTCAAGCACGAGTTTCTCGAGAGGGACCATGCGTGCTGCTGCCAGCTGCATAGCTTGCTTTGAGAATGTCATTATACCATTGAGCCCTATATAGAGTCCACGATCTAATGCGCCTTGCAGCTCTGCTTGTCCTGCAGAAAAGCTATGAACAACACCTCTCAGCCCCTTAAACTCATCAAATACTTCAAAAAAATCATCGAACGCATCACGGATATGGAATATGAGGGGTAATTGGTATTTTTGTGCCAGTACGATATGGCTTCGAAGTATCGTTTTTTGGCGCACACGGACCTGCTCGTCTTGGTGATAAAAGTAATCAAGCCCACATTCACCTATCGCGACTATTTTTGCACTGTTTTCAGCTAACATCGCGTCGAAGGCATTAAGTCCATCTTGCAGTGCTTTGTCCGTGCGCAAAGCAACTTCGTGTGGATGCAACGCTAAGGAAGCGTAACAAGTGTCATTTTTACGCGCACAATCGACGGCTTGTTGGCTGCTCTGCTCGTCAGTCCCCACGCAAATAAACGTCTCAACACCGACTTCTTGAGCACTTTTTATCACTTCTTCAACCGTTTTGTCGTACTTTTCTACAAATTCAGCGTCATGGATATGACAATGGGTATCGACAAAGGTGACGTTAACTTCGCTCATAAGCTTAGCCCAACATTAAAAATCTTGTTTCGGAAACAGCGAACCGTCAAGTTTACGGATAATTCCTTCAACAAAGGTCTTCGATATTTTTTCAGCCGTTTCTGGCATGAACGGCACAAGTAAGTCAGCGATTTCCATGAGCGCTCCGCACATATACGCAAGCACTTCTTGCAAATGTTCAGGGTCTGATTCTTTAGCTATTTGCCACGGTTTTTCTTCTTCAATATACTGATTAAGCCCGCGAACCTGGTCCCACACATGCTCAAGTGCTCGGTCGAAACGACACACAGCAAGTGCTTCATGATAACCGCTCGTATCGTGCTCCGCAACAGGGATATCACCGATAACGCCTTCTTGGTATTTCACTACCATGGCAGCTACTCGTGATACGGCATTCCCTAATTCGTTAGCAAGCTCGCTATTGTACACGTCAGTGTATTTTTCCCAGGTAAAGTCTCCGTCATCATAACTAGATATGTGTCTCGCCAAATAATACCTAAAGGCATCTGCACCGTATTTGTCTATCACTTCGACAGGGTCTATAACATTACCGAGCGTTTTGCTCATTTTCTGCCCACCCGAGCTCACATGCCCATGTGCATACAGTACTTTAGGGAGCGGAAGCTTCAGGCCAATCAACATCGCAGGCCATATTGCAGCGTGGAAACGCAAGATATCTTTGCCAACTACCTGCACATCTGCTGGCCAATACTTCGCAAAGTCGGCCCCGTCTGGATAGCCGAGAACGGTGATGTAGTTCATTAACGCCTCAAACCATACATACATGACCTGCGTTTTGTCATGTGGGACGGGTATCCCCCAGGTGATCTTCCCTGATGGACGCGAGATACTAATATCAGTCAAACCGTCCTCAAGCACGTTGAGGATTTCTTTTTTACGGAAATCAGGGACAATTTGCATGCTCCCTGAAACTAAGGCACTTCTGACTTCTTCACCAAGCGCGCTCAGTTTGAAGAAATAATTTTCTTCTTCAAGCTTGTCGTATGCTCGATTATGGAGCGGACAGATACCATTTGTGTCTTTGACATGTGTATCAGTTTTATATTCTTCACATCCGACGCAGTACCAGCCAGCGTAGCTGCCTTTATATATGTAGTCTTTGAGGTTTTCCCAGATTATGTTTGCACGTTTTTCATGTTCTGGGTGTGTCGTACGGATAAAGTAGTCATTGCTGATATGCGCTTTTTTGGCAAACGCTACCCAGCCTGGCACAATCTGATCGGTATACGCTTGCGGTGTAACGTTATTTTCTGCAGCTTTTTCAGCAATCTTCGCCCCGTGCTCATCTGTCCCAATGCTAAACTTCACGTCTTCACCTAGTTGCCGGTGATAGCGAGCAAGGATATCTGCATAGAGAAAATCCATAGCATGCCCAATATGTGCTTGCGCGTTGACATATGGTATTGCAGTACAGATATAGAATTTGCTCATAGACCCCTATTATACGCTGTTGAGCGGTAAATAAAAAAGCCGAGCCTTTGAGCTCGACATTTTTAGTGGTGGGCGAGGCGGGACTTGAACCCGCACGACCGTGAAGTCAACAGATTTTAAGTCTGTCTTGGCTACCAATTACAACACTCGCCCAATGTTTTGTCAAATTATGGTTTTAACGGATAAATTATAGCATTTTTAGGTTATATTCTAAATTTATATCTACTTTTTTTATTCAGTCCTCGGTGTGTTGGCTGCAAGCTATGACAATTGGGGCATAGTATCCTAAGATTCACTAAACGATTATCCTCATGATCTCCGTTTATATGATCGAGTTCCACAGGAATTCTGCCATCTAGAGAGGTTTCACACCATCCACAGAGTTCACACTTTGGTGTTTTAAGCCCTGCGTTAAATAATCTCTTCTTAAGACTATGCCCCTGTTGGCGACGATTTTTTACGAGGATTTGCTCCAATGGCAGCTTGGGAGGTCTCGGGTCAAAACCCCAGCCAGCGTTCCACCCTTTACCGGTAAAATGGCTTGTATCTAACTTTAGCTCTTTTATTCTATCGTTAATCTGAGCATAGTTACCGCCTGCAGGTACAAGTTTCAATGTAATGATTACTCTCCTAATACTTTTAGCGTCAGCTACTGCAGCAATCAGCTCTTGATCGGTCCATGAGCGTAAACGTTTTGGCATAATTACAGTGTACCATTATTCTGCGTATACCGTGTTTATTATGCCTGCTTCTACTTATCTAAATGAAGAGGCCATCCTTAGTATCTTAGTATGTTAAGATTTCCGTACTTGCAATTCGCTCCGTCTGCAATTGAGCATGCAAATCACTAGCAAAAGCCTCTCGCCAGATGGTGTCTTCAAGTGCATCGGCATATCGCGCCCAAGGGTCTTCATTCGCGACCGGATTCCACCAAGGTTTTGTAATAACAATGTCTTTTTCGGCCATATACCCTTTGAGAATGCGTACAAATTCCTGCCACTGATTGTTTGCATCTGTAACACCTATTTCACGAGCATGTGCAAGTTGTGCGGTTGACTCAATAATCAATGCCGCACTCCGAAGTGTTTGCATACCCATCAGTTGCAGCGAACGAAGTTCAACACCTCTTTTCATGCCGAGTTGCATTTCTTTCGCATGACGGTTCCAGAGTCCGCCTACGCCACGTTTTGCCCAAGTATTTAACTCACTTATCCGCGCCCCTGAGGTACCGCCGCACACTTCAGCAGCCAGTAATATGTAGCTAGACGCAGGCGATGCAGGGATATTTCCTATGGTACATTGTAGCGGGTATGCCTCACCTTCTAGTAGTAACGATTTATCATATAAACCATTCACCGTGTCAGTAAGTTCCTGCATTGTTTCTTTTGGCTGCAAAGCAAACTCGACATATGCATCACGACCGCGACGAATATCGTCTCCGAATACGCTATCGATAGCATGTTTGTATCGTGCGTCAACCGCGTCAAACCCTTGCTGAATACGAGCTCTCATTTGTTCATCGGCACGATAAAAGCCGCCCGTCTCTAGAAGAAACGTTGCGGCTTCTGGGTCAACCCGCCTGAGCATCGTGCTCCAAGGAAGCTCTATCTCAAGTCCATAGCTGAGTTTGGTATGCGCATCTGTCATTATAATGGAGGCACCTACGGGTAACGCTCCCGTCTACGCGGTTTTGCAGACCGCTGCCTAACTTCTCGGCCAAGGCGCCATTATCCTGATTATTTTAGCAGAGAATAGGAGTGTCCGCGTAATTTTAATAGTCAGATAAGCGTTTTGCCACAAATATTCCGATGATACTGCCTATCGTCGATGTGATGATGGCCCACGGAGAAAACCCATCCGCGCCAAACAGTACGGGCACATAGCCACCAATTACACCAAAAATCGTGATACAAGCATACAGAAGCGTTTTGTTCATCAGCTTATTGTACGCTTATTTGATTTTAATAACGACGTTGCCGATTTTTTGACCAGCTTCAACATATACATATGCGTCAGCGATCTTATCCAGATTGTACGTTCGGTCAATCACCGGCTTAAATGCACCAGATTCCAAACGCTCTGCAATATATGCGATCAGCCATTTTTTACTCATTGGCAGCGGAAACATCAGCCGCTTTGCGCCAAACAGCTTGTACACAGGACTCACGATGCCTAAAAGCGGGTTTTGTCCATATGGCCCAAGCTCTGTAGAGATATAAACACCTTTTGGTACTAATAGTGTACGGCATGCCGATAAATGGCTCTTACCCACCGCATCAAACACGACGTCAAACAGCTCGCCACACGTAGTAAAGTCTGTTTTCTGCCAATCTAAGACTTTATCTGCCCCTAGCGTGCGTACAAGTTCGAGTTGTTTTGTGGGCGCAGTCGCCACGACATACATTCCAGCATCTTTTAACAGTTGTACAGCGGCACTGCCAATCGCACCCGTTGCGCCGTTGACAAGCACGCGTTTTGCCCCAAGTTTCTGCATTTTCAACAAATAGCATAATGCATAGTGAGCACCCTCTGTGCTTGCCGCCGCTTGCTCGTAGCTGATCAAGTCAGGAATCTTAACTACTGATTTATGCGCCGCTATCAACTTGTATTCGCCGTGTCCACCCCAGCCAACATCGTCAAACCCAAACACCCGGTCACCAACTGCAAATTCTTCAACCGCGTCCCCTACTTCGACAACCTCACCGGCAAACTCACAGCCAAGAATCGGTTGTCGGGGCTTTGTTAACCCGCTGAAAAACCGGGTCACAAATGGCTTTGCACGCAAGAATCCATCATCGGTCCTGTTAACTGAACTCGCATGTACTCGGACTAGTATCTCTCCTGCACCGACTTTAGGTTTTGGGACATTGAGAATTTGTATGGTGCTCGGTGGCCCATATTTTTGCTGTACTGCTGCTTTCATAGACCCAATTATAGGTCTTTTTCTATTTGTAGCCAAAATGCATCTGCCCAATGCTCATAGCTGAGGTTGTTTGGATGGAATAAATCAGGCGCAAACCCAAAGATTGACTGGTTTTCAGACGTTTGTTTCTGCAGATCGACAAACTTCATTTTTCCGTTGATTTGTACTTCTTCAGCTATTACTGCGCTGGCATTTTTAGCAGGATTCATACTACCTGGCCTGCTATTAAACAACGGCATATTTGCAATATAGGTATGAGCAGGTAGCGATGAAACTACTTGTTTAAATTCCGATCGAAATGTCTGCTCATCAAACGTCCGCATATCGTTCGCGCCAATTTCAATTGTGACGTAATCTGCCTGAATCGAATCGATTTTCGGTGCTTGGTCACGCAGATAATCAGCAAGTTTTGCACCAGTCACGCTTAGGTTTATGACTCGTACCGATTTCCCCGTTTTTTTCTCTAATCGCTTTGTAATCAGCCCGACGTAACCACGTGCTGGGCTCGTCGCCCCAATTCCTTGCGCGGCTGAATCACCTAGTGCTAAATATGTAATTTCACCAGATTCCTGAGCACGTTTTTCCCAGTACGATTTATAAGATCGAACAGTAGACCACAACCAAAGCAGCGCTACAACTTCAACAATCAAAAGCGCGAGCAGGACAAAAAGTATCACTTTTTTATATTTTCTTTTCTTAGGTGAGTTATGCGTTTCAATAGTACTAAGTATAGCAATAGCATGATTGTTTTTGATAAACGAACACGCATATAAATCCCTTCTAAAATGCTACTATTATAGGTAGATGATGTACAGAGCAGCGCCACAACAACGTTCGCGTAAAAAGCGAGGAAAATTATACATACTGATACTGTTATTGCTCGCAGGGCTTGGAGGGGTTGGCTATTATACGTTCACGCAGGTAAATAAAAATACCGCACAAGCAACAAAAACAATTGAGAAGTTCGTTACATACGATGCGAGTGTTACCGCCGAAGACCAACTACTGATTGAAAAAACAATGGAAACACAGCAGTTAGTAGTAGCTGACCCGGTGCAAATCAGCACTAAAATAGCAAATACGGTTGATTCGTCCAACTTAGTAATCGATGCGTTTATTCCAGTTACAAACTGGAACGCGGTTCGACAAAAAGTAACCTCTCAAGAGCTAGCGGCTCAATCAATCAGTCTGCCGAGTACGCTCGACGACTCCGTCAAGACCGCGCTTATTTCGCACCTCGGCCTGAACCCGTTATTGGTGAAATCATTTACAGAACTCTCGGAGATTACCGAAGACACCATTGCACTCATTCCTGCTAAATCATTAAATGAGTCGGTAAAGTTACTCACTTTCGATGAATCGTACTACCTCGACTCTTTCACCGCCGGTGGATTATTCCGAACTGTATCAGTAACTGGTGAAGGCGCAGGTACCTACAGTACGCTAGACCTTAAACAGCTCGACACGACCGAATCAG
>CAYNWE010000027.1:0-10051 GCA_964400855.1 uncultured Candidatus Saccharibacteria bacterium | reverse complement strand
ACGTACAAACGCAAACACGTAGGGAGCATCTTCTGATATTTCCTCTATCCTAACCTGACCTGCTTCCACTTCATGAAAATCAGGAAAATAATCAACTACACTACTTACTGGTAATAGTTCTGTAAGTATCTGTTTTATCTGCACAATGGACAGCCACTGTTTCCACACGACTTCACCATCTGATACTTTTCTGACAGAAGCACCTGCATCAAATACCCCAAAATCATGAAACCCAATATGCGCAAACAAGTCCTTTGCCATGTCATATGGCCTGCCCGTTACTGGTGCAACTTCTATGCCAACTTCTTGCAATTGTTTCGCTATATCAATGACTGCTTGCGAAGGCTCTTTGCCAAGCAAGGAAACTAAAGTGCCGTCTACGTCAGTAAGCACGAGTTTAATATTTTTCATACGAGCATTATAACAATGTAACTCATCAAAACGGTAAATTACCGAACAAACCATAATGGGGCAATAAAATATAACCACAATACATGCTTCTTGAGAGTATTGCTATGCCACAAAGTAAATTAATAAACAATAGTCTGCTACACTAGTGTTGAGCAATGAAAAAACACAAAAAAGTTATTAAAAAAATCGTAAACGATGTGCGAGTGCTGAACGCGCAGCCGCACCGACATTGGCACTATGTGTACCGCCATAGGCGGGCGCGCAGGCTTGTAGACGATGTAAATACATGGCAGATAATTGCTGGTCAGGTTTTTACAGTCATTGCATCAATTTTTGCAGGCTTCATACTTGATTTTCAAAAAGCAGATATTGGGTTATTGATTGGTGCCTTCGTACTTCTGCCTGGAATTGTTGACTTATCAGCATCGTTAACCGGTGCTATGGCTGCTAAAATAAATCATCAAATAGATGTCACCCCTGCACACCCAGCCATTGTTGCTTCTCATGCGGTTGGTTTCTCTCTCCTTATAGGGCTGTTCGCGGGAACAATCGTCGGGCTTTTTGGTGGCGTTGTGAGCGCTTTGTTATTTGATGGTGACATATGGCAACTAACGATGCTTGGGCTATTCTCAATGATGACGATATCCATCCTTGGTGACCCAATCATAGCAACATTAACCGTTGTAGTAAAAAAGCTTGGTATGAACCCAGACAACATCGTGGGACCAATCCAAAGCTCAATGATTGATATGCTTGCAATAATTGTGGTCGCGTCATATGCGAGGTTGCTTGTATGAAAAAAAGCAGGCAATCACTCCCATTTATCATCACCACAACAGCACTCGCGTCATGTATTAGTATGATTGGAGGCATCGGTATTGAATATACTGAGGCAGAGCTACTCCCGATTATTCCACTCGTCATTGCACTGCCTGCACTCAACACTATGGTTGGTGATTATGCCACTATTATCGCCGCACATGCAGGTAGCCCTGGTGAAAAAAAGAGTACACGCAAGAAGCTTGTCAAAGCAATTGCAAAATCCACTCTAGTTAATATTGTGGGTACAATCATATTAAGTATCGTGCTCGCGCAAAGTCGCGGCTACACAAGTAATGATGACTTTTTACTAAAATTCAGTGTTTTTGTCACACTCTCAGTTGCAAGTATTGTTTCCGTCATGTTTATTATCACCTATACGCTCGACAAAATTCTTGACAAGAAAAAACTCAATCCGGATGACGTCCTCATTCCGATTGTCACCACAATTACAGATGTATTCATGCTCGGACTCATAGCACTCGCTGCGAAATTCTTGTTTTAAGAAAGTTATAAACCGATACTAATTGTTTCTGAACTATAGCTCGGCTGATAGTTTAGCTTCAAACCAGAAATATCAACTGATACTGGCAATTCTACCAGTATATTACCCTCAACTTCAGAATTCTGGGCAATAGGACCACCTATTAACGCTGAAGTTTCAGCTTGCGAAACTTGGTATATTTTGCCACTACTGTCTGTCACAAATAAGTGTATTTCTGGCGAAAACTGTACCGGCGAGCTAGTCATGTTACTTACTAAAACGCGAATAGCGATTTTTGTGTTATTCTGATCAGTCCTATCGACGCTTAACACATTGGCAGTGAAAGAGCTCGTATCAGCGGGTGCAGTTGTTGCTCCAAGTGTTATTGGAACTTGCTCTGACTGTGCTGTTGTTTGGTTATTCTCTTTCGTCTCCTTATTTTTCTGAAGAACTAAAAACCCACTCGCTGCGGTGACAGCTGATACTGTAAAAATTCCAACTAAAATATTTACTGCGGTGAATCTCTTACTCATTTGTGTAGATACTATACTCCTATAATTTTAAATCTACGACTACTATCTCTGAACTTTGTGCAAAAGGTTCAAAATAAAATCTTAACCCTTCAGCTGACTGCGGAACAAGAAAGCCTATTTGTCCCTTTATCGTATCGCCCGCAGCAATCCTACCGGCGACGGACGATTCAACATTTGGTGCGAGCGACAAGTCGTACTTTGTCCCATTTTTATCTCGCAAGTATGCAGTATTTAATGGGATAAATATGTTTTCATTACTTGTTTTGTTTGTCAGTGAGATATCGACTGCAAGATATTCCATCCCTTCTGGCACAGGCAAATAATTCGGAATGCCTACGCTATCAACGTCGACACCATTAACTGTTAATTTAAAATCTGTTGCATCAATCTCGTCACCAACTGCCCAGGACTTCATATAATAACCTGTTTTTAGATCCTGTAGCTCTTGAACTAATTGGCTATTTTTGCGCGCTAGACTGGTTGTTATGAGTAGCCCACAAGTGACGGTGAGTAACAAAAATAGAGCTAAAAGTTTATTTTTGTCGTTAAGACTGGTGCGTTTGCTTTTTTTTACCATTTAGTTACCGCTCCAAGGCCCTACAAGCGAATTACCATTTCCTGTTAGCCACCAGTTTGCCGTCTGTCCGCCGCCAGTTCGGTTACCATTGCTATGCTTGTTGTTATATGTTGATGTCTTGTTTAGCCCACAAAGCTTTGTCCCGCCGAGCGTTGGCCCACCGAGCGTTGAAGAGTGCGTCGAACTTACAAATGTTGACGTAATTGCGTACACGTTTCCGTTGATAATCGTCCAGCAGTCGCTCGTAGAGCTATGTGCTGCAACATTCGCCGTCGTACATGCCCCTCCGCTTCCGCACGCAGCTGCGGGTGCGTTCACCGTCAGGCTCACTGATTTTGTGCTTGTTCCAGCAGTATTGCTGCATGCCAAAGTATACGTGTAGGAGCCTGCTGCAGGAGTGACCGCACTACTGCCGCTCGTCGCTTTTGCCCCAGACCAACTACCAGAGGCCGTACACGTCGGTGCTGGCGTCGCAGTTGAGTTTATTGACCAAGAAATTGTCGCAGAACCCCCTGCAGTTATTGTCCCGCTGGATATCGTCATAGTGAGCACCGGTGCAACCTTCGGAGCTGCAGCAGGTGTCGGTGATGGACTAGCAGGTGTCGGTGATGGACTAGCTGCCGGAGTGGTTGAACTCGGCGTCGTTGCAGAAGGTGTAGCAGCCGCAATGTCAGTAGTCGCAACTTGCTCATCTGTCCCGACTGCGACTGCAACTTCTGCTTTAGATGCGCCAATCGCGTTTGTGCAAGTTAGTATGTAGCTACTCGCCTGAGTGAGTGCACCTGTATCTTGATTGCCAACAAGATTCTTCGCCCCTGACCAGTTCCCAGACGCCTCACATGTATCTGCACTTTCAACAAACCATTCAATAGTTGCAGATTGACCGCTCGTCACTTGTTCGGGTGACACTTTCAACGTGACGATAGGTGTCCCGCCTTCGCCCCCTGTTGTTTGGATACTCTCTTGCTCAATAGCGCTATCTGCTAAAGGCGAACTTACTCCGTTAGAATCTTCTACAAGTGAGTTCAGGCCTCCGTCTGATTTTCTTATTTGCGTAAAGCCGACAATCAAAATAATACCCATGCCCAAAAGAGAGACACCAAGGCTAAATGCAACGAGGTATTTAGTGGTAAGGTGGCGTAAAATCGCAAAGTTTATTTTCATGTCATTACAAATTCTTCACTGTGAATTTTACCATTTTGAACCCCTTTTGCACGAAGTTGTGCGCGCATTGCTTTCATCATGGGTGGCGGACCGCAAATAAAAATCTCCATACCGCTAAACCCATGCTCAACTGACTGCTCAATGAAATCTACCGACAAAAACTTACCTTGCATTTCGTCAGTAATATAGGGGATAAAAATAAAGTTTTTGAAATGTTCTGGAATAAAATCATCAAGCACATGTGGTTCAACCATCTCTGAACGTGTTGCAACACTGTAGAACAAGTACACTTTTTGAGGGAGCTGTTGCATGCTCCTTGCCATACTCAAAAATGGCGTAATCCCTATGCCGCCAGCAATCCAAACTTGCGGTGCAGTTCCATAACGAGCCGGCGTAAAACGTCCGAAAGCACCCTCTACTTCTGCGACAGCACCTTCAGTCAATCCATGTAAACTACTCGTAAAATCACCCAACGCTTTGACATATAAACGCAGCCCTTCTTCTTGTGGACCAGATGCAATTGAAAAAGGATGAGCTTCGTTGATAATGCCCTTGTCCTCACTCCATCGAAACCGAATAAACACGAACTGCCCGGCTTTAAACGGTATCGCCTTGGCTATAGGTATAAGCTCTATCATTGTCATTGGACCGTTAATAATGACACGTTTCACCTTATAAGGAACTCTTTTTACAAGCATTCCTCCAAAAACCGTTCGATACAGAAATGCACCCAGCCCAACTAGGCCCCACAAGATCATGTACCACTTTAGTAGGAATGACTGAGACGTATCTGAGCTGATAGTTATAATGTGAAGAAGTGCAAAAACAAATGCAACGCCAAGGAATCTATGGGTAAACAACCACAGCCGGTAAGGAAGCTTCATAAAAAACGTTAATATCAATAAAATAATCATGCCCCAAAATGCAATAATGCCCGCGTTAATAGACACTGCATCCTGTACCTCGAGATAGCTAAGTGAAGTATCAACTCCGCGTGGCCACAAGAACCGTGCCGAATCAGCAAAGGTTTCAATCACTTTCAAGTCAAGATTACGTAACGCGAGAAAAAATGGATGGAATACCAACAAAGCAAGTGCAATCCCGCCAGTTATATGATGGGCTATATAGACCCGGTTTAAACCCTGGAAAAAATTCTCTAGCCAGCCTTTTCTGACGGCGAGTAGTAGATTGACTGCATACAGAACAAACCCAATAAGTCCAAAAATCTCACCTAGTGACGAGAAAAAACCATAGCTTGATTCAGTCAGCGCGCTATACCCGTTTATTAACAACCATAGTAAAACAGGTATCGCGCTAAACACGCCGATAAGCAGCCAGCCACCATACTTCTCTAGCCATAAATTTGTTTCAAGATCTGTCATTTTTACTACTTAAGGTTATTGTACACTGAACTCAAACATAGACGAAATTTACCAAAGAGAGTTGACTAATGTTTAAGCAGTTGCTAAAATACTTATATGAGCTCGACAAAAACACCGCTACTTAACACTCAAGAAGAACGATTCGTACACGTCATGCAGTTACTTGGGGATAAGACACGGTTTAAGATTTTTAAATTACTGACTACTGACAAAGAACTTTGCGTCAGTGAGATTGCATCAGAACTAGATATTTCCGTGTCAGCAGTATCGCAACATTTTCGTAATTTTGAACTGCTGGGTGTCGTTTCAAAAGAGCGTATGGGGCAAAAAATATGTTACGCCCTCAAAAATGATGATACATTTGTTCGTCAATTGACTACATTAACTAAGGAGGAAAAATAATGAGCCAACCAAAAATTACCATCTACAGTACTGCAACATGTGGATTTTGCAAAATGCTAAAAAGCTATTTAAGCAGCAAAAATATCAGCTACGATGTCAAAATGGCTGATGAAGACCAAAACTTAGCTCGCGAACTCTATGAAAAAAGTGGCCAGCTTGGGGTGCCTTTCACCATTATCGAAAAAGAAGATGGTACGATAGAAAACATTCTTGGCTTTGATCGCGGTCGTATAGATGCAGCGCTAGGCATGTAAACACGCAGCTTTTCGTCGCTTCACTTGCTTTCATACTACTGTTATTGCTATTATTATGTTGATAAAATTAAAACAAAAAAATGAAACAGCTCGTTGCCAAAGCGCATCACCCACATCTTAAAAAACGTGCATATCTCGAATTTTTTGGCTTGCTTGCTCTAGTTCTAATAAGCATCCAGCAACGTGAGCTACTATGGACGGCAGTCAATGCCATCCGTACGAGCGACGTGCTATTCTTGTTCTTTGCTTGTGCAACCTACTGGCTCATGCTGCCTTTGACTACGTATAGCTACCGACTACTCGCACACCGTCGCATACCTCTCACCACAACCATGCTCGCACAACTTGCTGCCGCAGGGCCAGGACGCGTTATCCCTGGAGGGCTTGGACACATCAGCGTTGGCGCAGTCCATTTGCGAAAAGTTGGTTTCTCTATGCAACGGGCATTGGTTATCACTGTTTCAAACAACCTCATAGCGCTACTCACAAATATAATCATCGTTGTAGCTGCATTTGTCATTCACCCAAACATTCTTGATACACTTTTAGAAAACATATCCGTATCAATGATAGGAATCGGTATGCTGGCGCTTCTCGTTTCTGTTAGTCTATTTTTATGGCTTTCACACGCACATAGCACACGCCATTTAATCAGAAAACTAAATACACAATGGCACTTAATAATTACTCAACTCACTAAGCAGCCAGAGCGCCTGATTGGGTTAGTTGGAATCGCAACAAGCATCGTGATAGGACACGCACTGATTCTCTTATTAGCCGGTGAAGCATTGGATGTGCATATTACGCTTACTGATGCAGTGATAGCATTGAGTGCTGGTGTCTTTATTGGTGGAGCGATTCCGACACCTGGAGGGCTTGGTGCGGTCGAAGCTGGCACAATAAGTAGCCTACTCTTGCTTGGCTATGAGCCAGCCAGCGCTGCTAGCGTCGCGCTCCTTTTTCGGGTGGCGACGTATTGGCAACCGCTTATTCCTGGTGTTGCTGCCTATGTCTACTTGCGTGAACGTAAGCTACTATAGCGCGCGTTTCTTGGTAGAGGAAATATAACTCGACCCAAAACATGCCTATCTGGAAGCCAACCGAGTTCTCGACTGTCAGTCGATGCTTTTTTATTATCACCTTCAAGAAATACAGCACCTTCTTTTATTTTTGTAACACGCTTAATCACCTCACGCCGATCCATAAACGCAACGACAATGTCACCAACCTTGAAACGGCGAACCATGCTTACGACGACTACCTGACCCGCACGAAACGTTGGCAACATGCTGTCACCTTCAACTTTTCGTAGGTAGATCATCGGCGAGCCCTCCTATTTTTTAGTGTCAGCAAACATATGAGAAATATCATGTACCATAGAAATGAGCTTGTCGCATTCTTCAATGCTCATCGTCTGTTTGACTTTCCCACACTGCTTCGCAGCCATCCAGAAGGAATTATGCAAGTCAGGAAACAGTTCAAGATGTTCTGGCTTGAAATAGTCACTCCAAAGCAGATAGAGCTCGTCTTTACATTTCTGTGCAAGCTTTTCTTTCGTCACGACAATCCGAATTGCCTGGTTCATACTCGTCGGGTCTTCATCATCGACCTCCCCAAGTTCAGTATATTTCTCTACCATTCGCTTACATGTTGCAGCTGCATGCATCATACTATCAGTTTCATATATTCCACAAGGCACATCACAATGTGCATAAACTGGTTTAATAAATTTCTTAAACATCATACCCTCCATACCTTTATTCTACTCTATTTATTTAGAAGATATTCAACATTCATCGGAACGCAAGCAGCTATTCTGAGATATGGAAACTCTCGATTATTGACCTTTTGTGTTAACTCAGCGCTAGATATATCTACAGGGTCTATTTCTTCAAGAAATATAGCATCACTTAAAAACCTGACTACTCCACTTTTATAATTTTCTATAGATTGCACTGCTTCATTCATGTTAGTCTGTGCAAATCGATCTATCCCAACTTTATCGATACCATAAGCCTTGAGCGAAACGCCAATTCCATATCTAATCTTACTAATGATACTACTGTCGTCTTGATCCAAACCAGCAATAAGGTTATTAAAGTTTACCCCGGTCCGCTCTGATAAAATAGCTCCTGTTCTGTGAGAAGTCGCATCTTTCCTAAATGCTTTATCGATTCGTCTTAGCCGAGCAACAGGGTCATTATTATCCGTAGAATATCGAAGTACTCTCGCTAATTCTAGTAACGCGATACCAGAAGACGCATACATCTGTATAGGATCGATACCTACTTCATCACACCCATCACCCACGGCGTTACTCCAAACTCGCGCTGAAGCTACTGATAAAATTAGTTGTGCGTCATTAGAACATCTCTTTATAGCAGGAATATCTGTTACTTCTCTCGGTAGCTCTTCTACATAATTAACATTTGCACAAAAAGTATTTTGCGGGTAACCATATAGTGAACAGAGCTTAGCACCTGCAGCTTCAGTAGCTGATTCCAAATACTTTAATTCTGCACTCATCGCTTATTTTCCTTCCGCCATTTTGCTATTTTGGCGTGATTGCCACTTATGAGTACTTCTGGAACGGTAAGGTCTCGGAATTTAAGCGGTCGGGTATATTGCGGGAACTCTATCGACTTGTCGTCGTCCTGAAAACTTTCGATAGCCGCAGATGTCTCTCCCCCTAATACTCCTGGCAGAAGGCGAACCACACTGTCGACAATCACCATAGCAGGCAGTTCACCACCGGTAAGCACATAGTTGCCGATACACACTTGCTCATCTATCCAATTCACCACTCTTTCATCGTAGCCCTCGTACCGTGGGCAGATAATAATGAGCCCCTTTGAATCTGCTGCAAAACGCTTCGCATCAGACTGTCTATACATATGCCCTCTTGGCGTTGGTAACAGCACTACTGCGCTTGGGTCTTGTTTTTTAGCGTGCTCTATTGCAGCTACAAGCGGCTCAATCATCATAAGCATACCGTCACCACCACCATAAGGCGGGTCGTCCACTTGTTTTCTTGGTCCGAGCCCGTAATCACGTAAGTTTATGAGCGAAAACTCAACAACTTTTGCTTTTTGAGCCTTCCACATCATGGAGCTATTTAGCACAGTCTCGAACATTTCTGGGAAGATAGTGATTATTTGAATTTTCATTTTACTATACTATACCATACAAGTTATAAAACTACAAAACCACCCAATTTACAGAGTGGTTTTGTAGTCACATAAGGCTCCCCGACTTGTGTCGGGCTCGCATGAGCCTATTTATTTTTGCCTGTTTTAATCCGGGCACGGATCTCGCAGTCGTTTTGTATCAAGTTTGTTTTCAGTTTCGACTTACGTAGATAATAGCAAACAAATACAGAACACGCAAGTGCTTATCCACCTATTCAGTAATCAATTGCCTACAAAAAAGACCCCGCTTGCGAGGTCTTTTTTTTAAAATCTTCTATAGTGCTCGGGGTCTATACGTCTAGATCATCAAGATCTTCAAGTTCGCGGCGAGTTCGTGCAACAGCACTTTCTTCTTCACCGCTATCATCAGCAGCATCCTGAGCAGCAGATGATGAGCTATAGCTGCTTGATGTAGATGAATCATCGCTAGAACTACTTGAGTCAAAGCTGTCGTCCGAGTTTGTTGACGGTGTTGATGCCCATCCACCTGAAGTATCTTCAGACTGGTCTCGATTATTCTGTCGTTCTTCACGAGGAATGCCGTTGTCTACAATTTTCAGGTTATAACGAGCTTCATTCTTTGTTCCAAGCGCTCGAAGTAGAGTTCGCAAGCTTTGTGCTGTTGCACCACGCTTACCAATCACTCGACCGAGATCTTCTGGGTCCACTGTCAATGTCAACAATACCCCTTTTTCATCAATAATTCGCTCAACGATAACTGCGTCAGGCTTTCCAACAAGTGATTTCACCACATATTCAATAAATTGTTGGTCAATGGTAGATTCAGACATTTTATACTCCTCTTTAGAATCTGATTTTTATAAGTGTAGATGTACG
>CAYNWE010000026.1:0-10177 GCA_964400855.1 uncultured Candidatus Saccharibacteria bacterium | reverse complement strand
TCATATTTCAGTACATTATAACAGAGGTGAGACTCATAAGATAGCCCTGTAAATTATCACGCTCAAAACTTACACGCGAATTGGTTTTAGAATAACGTTTTTTACTTTTTCTATAGTTGCTTTTGCTTCACCAAACCCAAATACGAGTGACATGCCGACATGAACACTCAGTACAACAAATGTAATGGCACTTAACTTGGATCCAAGTAGAAAGAAGCCGGTATCGTTCAAATTAAGCGGTAGCAAATTAAGCATAACAAACGCCGTCACGACGGTGAACCCAGTGACCGAAATAAGCCGCCCGGTGAAGTGCCAGAAAGTCTTATCAAGAATTTTTCGGTCGCGCATAACCATCACGAGTCCAATAATAAATACTTCACTCGCGGAAACAATCGACTGAGCAAGCGCTAACCCTGCAGCTCCATACGCTTCAGGGCTCGCTAACGTAAACACCAAAATAATGTTCAAAGCGATAGCGAAGAGGGAAATCAACAGCGGTGTTGTCGTGTCCTTATGTGCATAAAAATAACGAGATATAAGCGTATATACAGACCGAAAGAATATGGCAATTGAGAGAAATCCTAGTATCAAAGCAATATCTGGTGAGCCTTGAGTGAAAATAATTCGCGCAAGATACCCACGGCAAAAGTATACGAGCACAACAACCGGCATAGATAACCACATGAGCACGCGGAGTACACCAACAAAGTCTTTACGGAACAAATCGGTGCGTCCTGTGGCGAGCCGTTCAGTCAGCCGCGGAAACGCTGCAGTAGAGATTGAAGAACCTATCAACAACACAGGGGCAGTGTGGATAGTGAATGCGTTCTCATATGACGATACTACCCCGTCACCAAGCAAACGGGCTCTATTTGTTTCTACTATTGAGTTGAGCGAATCAACACCTTGGTCAACGGAGCGTGCTGGTAGCTGACGAAGCACTCGTCGAAAATCTGTATCTTTGAATGCAATAATCGGCTTCCAATGAAAGTTTAGCCCGTAAACACCCATAAAAGCGACGCCCAACTGCAGTAGGCCACCTATCATTGCTCCGACACCAAGCCCAACAAGCCCAAGAGAATCTTTAAATAAAAAGATACTCGCAATGAGCGTTAAGTTATAAATAAGCGGCGTAATTGCAAAGAAGAAAAACCGCCCAAATACCTGCTGTGTACTCGTCAAAACACCAGACAGTGTGAAAAATAACGGGTTAAAGGCAATAAGGCGCAAAATATTCGTTGCGTTATTCAACTGTTCTGGACTTAAATTTGGCGCTACAACATGCATCAGCGGATGCGCAAAAATAATAATCACAATGCCAACAAAGAACATCAATACCGCCATGAAATTCATGAGAGAAGTTGATAATGTCCAAACTCCTCGACGGTCGCTTCGCTGCATATGTTCAGTAAGGATAGGAATAAACGCGACTCCGAGCGCACCGGCTGCTAACACATAGAAAAAGAAGTCAGGTATCTTAAATGCAGCAAAATAGACATCCGTGCTCTCAGGACCTGTCAATGGGAAGTTCGCATTCACCAACTTGGTCCGTAAAAAACCAAGTATCTGCGACGCAAGCATAGTTAAAACCAGTAGCGTTGCTGCACCAGGCAGCGAAATTCTTTGGGCAATACGAGCAGGGGTTTTTTTCATGCACCTTCTAGTATATGCCGTTTACCCCTAATTGAAAACGGTATAATTGGCAATATTAGTACAAAGCTGCAGCTTTTGGCATATGTGTACCAGCGAAGATTTTTTTGACTTCTATATCTTCAACAGTTTCTTTTTCAAGCAGGGCTGCTTTGAGTTCTTCCAGCTTCTTCATATTGGCATGTATGACAAGTCGAGCTCGCTCTGCCGCTTCAGTTATCAGCGCTTCAACTTCATCGTCGATAACTTTGGCCGTTTCGTCTGAATAATGACGCTCTTGCATCATACGGTCCATCATCATTCCTTCGTCAGTATGAAACACTTGATTGCGCAGTTTCTTCCCCATACCCTGGTTCGTCACCATTTCTCGAGCGAGCTCAGCTGCTTTCTGTAAATCATTCCCCGCACCAGTCGTGACTCTGTCAATTCCGTATACAACTTCTTCAGCTATACGGCCACCAAGCATGCGAGCCAAAATATCTTTGTACTCTACGACACTATGATAGCTCTTGTCTTCAGGCGGGATAAACCAGGTCACTCCACCGGTGCCGCCACGTGGGATTATGGTCACTTTATGCACGTCGTCACTATCTGGCAGCACGTGTCCGACAATCGCATGGCCTGCTTCATGATATGCAGTAATTTCTTTTTCATGATCGTTCATAATCTTGCTCTTGCGTTCTGGTCCGATAGCAACTTTTTCGAACGCAGCTGTTACGTCGTCTTGGGTAATCGTCTTTCGGCTATACTTTGCTGCAATAATCGCTGATTCATTCGCTATGTTTGCAAGATCCGCGCCAGACGTACCAGCTGTCTTGGCTGCCAATGCATCCAGGTTGACTTCTTTTTCAAGTGGTTTTTTTTCAAAATGGACTTTTAAAATCGCTTCTCGATCTTTTCGGTCAGGCAAGCCTATGTTCACTCGTCGGTCAAAGCGACCTGGGCGCAACAATGCTGGGTCAAGTACGTCTGCACGGTTTGTTGCCGCCAAAACGATGACATTCACTCCTTGTTCAAAACCATCCATTTCAACAAGTATCTGGTTCAACGTTTGCTCCCGCTCATCATGACCGCCACCCATGCCCGAGCCACGGCGTCGACCAACAGCATCAATTTCGTCAACAAAGATAATACAAGGGGAATTTTTCTTTGCTTTGCCAAACAAGTCTCGTACGCGAGAGGCTCCAACGCCAACAAACATTTCTACGAACTCTGAACCAGAGATGCTGAAGAACGGTACATCTGCTTCACCCGCGACAGCGCGCGCAAGCATAGTCTTACCGGTACCTGGAGGACCTACCAGTAGCATACCTTTCGGAATACGAGCTCCAACGCCTTCATACTTCTTTGGATTTTTCAAAAAGTCAACAATCTCCTCAAGGTCATCCTTCGCTTCGTTACTACCCGCAATATCCTTAAACAATACCTTTGACTTTTCATTCCCATACAAACGAGCCTTGCTACGACCAAAGCTCATCGCCTGGTTCCCCTGCCCTTGTGCGCTACGAGTTAACCAGAACAAAAGCCCACCGATCAACAAAACTGGTCCGAGCGTAAACAATACGTCTCCCCACACTTGCCCACTCGTATCTTCTGGGCTCACGTCTACAATCACGTCTCTGTTTTGAAGTCCTTGCTCATAAATTGAAGAGCCTGCTTCTTTACGAGATTCTTGGGTCGCTTTCTCTTCGCCCTTTTTTGTGATTTTCAGCACATCGCCAGCTATTTCAATCTTTGAAATCTCACCATTATTTGCCCGTGTTAGAACGTCTGAAAATGCAACTTTCTCCAATTTATCTGTTTGACCGTAGCTTGAAAGTCCAATCGCTGCGAACCCAACTATAAACAAGATGAACAACACCGTACGCACATTATTATTACGCTTCCCTTTTGGCGGCTGTCCAACTGGGCGTTTTAGCTTCTTTTTATCCATTTGTTATCGTTCCTCTTTCGTTTCACGGGTTTAATTTTGGCTTTCGCGCTGACGTAGACCCTCATCTCGCGCGTGTTCCCTTACAAGAAATTATACATCCCTACCCTGTATTTTTAAGACAATCGTTTTTTTATCCATAACTAGCTGCGAATCAGTGTTAAGCTCAAAAACTTTTCCTGGTAACCGCGTTTTGAGTGCAAGCGTCGCATTCTCAATCAATTTTCGGTCAAATGGTATGTCGTACAGACGCAGCCAAGCAGCAAGCAACTCGTATTGTACGATTAGCGGTAAAATGACAAAACGCGCACGCACGAGTTCTTTTTTATGAATTGTCTGCACTAATAACCGAGCCATAAGAATGTCAATTTCTCTATAGTTCTCTACAACACCCTCTCGCAGCTGCAAAAGCTGCTCTTTTGAACTACCCAATTTCGGAACAATATGTGTCCTAATGTAGTTTCTTGTGTATGTGGTGTCGTCATTTGTGCTGTCGTGTCGCCATTGCAGCGAATGCTCTTTTGCATAGGCTAAAATTTCATCTTTTGTTTTGTTAATAAACGGACGCACAATTCCTTTTTTACTAAACCCAATCATCCCTCGTGCACTTGTCCCACGCAATATGTTCAAAATAAGTGTTTCCACAACGTCATCTTGATGATGTGCAGTGATAATTGCTTCAGCTTTATATTTCTTTTTTAGATCATATAAAAATTCATATCGCTTGTTACGCGCTTCTTCCTCGCTTGCACCAGGCCCGAGCTCTAACCGACATACTTCAAAATGAGCTTCGTATTGCTGTGCAAGCGTCGCGACGAATGCCGCATCGGCTGATGAATCTGTTCTGATGCCGTGGTCAACATGCGCAACAATATATGTTACCAGCGGTGGTTTGACGCTAATCAGTTTATGCAGCAATGCACAAGAATCAACTCCACCACTCACTGCAACGATGTATGTTTGCCTCATCATGTCTGTCATAATAGCACTTATGAATTACACAGGGCCATCCGCAAAAGCGCACAGTACTGGTGTTGCAGTTGCTCTATTTGTCGAACGCGATGGAAAATTTCTATTTATGAAGCGACTCGGTGCAGCAGGAGCTGGTACCTGGGCGATTCCTGGTGGAGGTGTTGAGTTTAATGAAGAGCCTCGAGATGCGGCCGTGAGAGAGCTGTTCGAAGAAACAGGAATTCACGTCTCGGAACTACAATTTCTAAGTTATAGCAACGACGTCATGGATAAAGAAAACCTTCACTACATTACCCTTTTGTATTACACAAACAACTTTAGTGGTGAACCGAAAATCATGGAGCCAAATAAATGCAGCGAGATGGATTGGTTTGGGCTTGACGAGCTACCTGCACCGCTTTTTTCTGTACTCACCACCAAACTACAAGATGCAGCTCTTATTCAACAGCTTAGCGAACACCTCAAAAATCATAAATAGACTGGAAAAACAGAGAGAAATCGAGTACAATCTATCACTATTGAATCAATACTGTTCAAGGCGGGATAGCTCAGTTGGTTAGAGCGCAGGACTCATAAGCCTGAGGTCGCGAGTTCAAATCTCACTCCCGCTACCAAAACTAAGACCCAACACATGTTGGGTTTTTGTTTTGATTGAGAGAGTAGATTTGAACGCCGTAAAGTCGCGAGTGAGAAAGTTCAGTGAACTTTCGCAAGGAAACCTTCCGGGTGAAACTTGTTTCACATCGTGAAGTTTCGGGCCCGCGGAACGTGGGCAAATCTCACTCCCGCTACCAAATTCACAGCCCCACGCAAGTGGGGTTTTGATCTTGCATAAGTTCATAAATCGACTGTTTTGTAGTACTCTGTAAGAAGCAAGATAACCACAAGAATTATAAATGGAACCAATTCAACCTCTCCCAACCGATACTCACCCTGCTCAGCCACCTTTTGCGCCGGTGAGTTCAGTACAACCCCTCCCACTTAAACATCGACCCAAACCGGTACTTGTTTTTGCCCTGCTTCTCATGGGGATTATTGGGTTTGTTGCCAGCTACTTCCTTATAATCTCACCTCAAGCCCAAGCATTAAAACATGCAACTACTGTTATAGAGTCTCTGAGCAGCTCCGACGAAAACAAATTGAATTCACTCGCAGATGCTGACGACCCATTTATTAAAAACTTCTACCAGTCTGTTCACTCACAGGTACAAAATAGCTCCTATAAGCTCATCAACAAAAAAGTAGACAATACATCACACCTCTACTTGTTTGAACTCACTGGGTCTGCATCAAAATATTTACGTATCATTGTTGATAACAGCGACAGCTGGAAGGTGACATCAATTGTTCATAGCCAAAATGAACTCTCCTTAGAACCAACGGACTACAAAGCCGACGAAGAACCTACACAACCGCTTACCACGCGTATAGATGCTGGCTTTAAATGCCTTGTTCAGGCAGACTATGCGCTTACAAACTTTAACCCAACAGAACAAGATTTAATCCAGTGGTCATCAAACTATGAGCCAACTTCTACCGTCGCAAATAAATCTGCGTCTCTTTTCTTTAAAGCTGGTACAAACGAGGAAGAGGCTTTTGCAAACTTCTACTCCACGTGGGCACGATTCTCTGATGATATGGTTGAAAAACAATGGCTATTCCGTATACGGCCTAATATAAACGAGCGGTCTATAGGTACCGTACGAGAAAAACAAGATATCCAGTCAGCAATAGAGCGGTCTTCGAAAATAAAGCAAGAACTGCTCAATAAAGGGGTGCCTGATACTCGTGTTGTGATTGTCGACCCACTCTTGAGTGCAACCGAGTTTAACGAAGAAAACGAGCCCGTACTCCGACGTGTCGAAATGATCATCGACCCAACTTGCGTCCAAAAATAAAAAAACTTCTTCGATAATGGACTGACCATTTTGCTATCGAAGAAGTTTTTTATGTGTACCTATTGTTTAGGCTTCAAAGATTCGGTCGTAAATTTTGACCAAGAAACTCTTTGAATTTGATCGTTCGTAACTCATTTTTTACTTTTTTCACTTTGGCAAACTATCACTCTTTTAGTGTTTTAGAGCCATCTGTTAAATGTCTTTTCTAGGAGACAGTTTAACAACTCTTTGTCCCATATTCAGGGAAAAGAATTAAAAGTTACTCTTCCTTTCGTTATTTTTTTTAATATTTTTGTTTTTGTCTGTGACTATATTAGTATGTCACAGTTTTGCTTCGGAAAACAATCGATTTTTGTACATTTTTCGAAGACTTTTGATGGGTTGCGAGCGATTCTAAGAAACTTTTATGTTTTTGTTTTAAAATCACTCGTCCCCTTCAAAAAATCTTTGCTTCTGTAGCTCTCTATTTAATACATCTGTGTCGGTCGGGCTTAGCCCGTCGTAAGCAGATTCTACTTTCGATGGGAGAACAGCCGGAGTTTTGTTTCTACAAACTCCGCGCGTTGAGAGGGAAAATCATTCCCTCTCAAAAGGGTTACCGTTTAACAGAACGGACAATCGCCGGCTGCTTTCTTTGCTTCCATTTTCTTTAGCATTTCTGCTGCTTCGTTAGCTTGCGCGCTTTTAGCGCTTCCCGCATCTTTTTTTGATGATTTCTTATCTGTGTGTTTAGAACCTAAGCCAAATGGCATTTTGTATTCCTTTTTTTAGTTTTTTAATTTTTGTTTTTGCTGATTTTTATTTATTCAACAATACCAATATTATAGCTTATGCTTTAATAAATGTCAATACTATTTTATAAACAATTTTCAATACCGACTTAGATATAGGTATGTGCGTGATTCTCAGGGCCGACAAATTTATCTAAGAACGGGTTAATTAACTTCATAGCAACAAACAAACTAACTGACCCGACCAGCATGAACACCCAGTCATGTGCGCTTAATGGACCTACTTCAAAATAGTCTGCCATGAACGGCACATAGAGTACGGCGAACTGTAACGCAAGTGAGATAAGTATAGACACGGTAAGCATAGGGTTACTGAACCATCGTATCTTGTAGTCTGAGCGTATATCGACAAGCCGCACAAGCTCATAGACCACCATTGCAGTAAACGCCCCGGAAACAGCTGCAATCGTGCTTTCGTGGGTATGGTTGTACCAATATTGTATAAGCAGTGCAATCGTCATAAGAAACCCGAAAATGAATATCTCTGCCCAGACACGTTTCGTTAAAATAGATTCCTGGAAACGACTTGGTTTTGCCTTGAGCGCGTCAGCCCTCGTTGGGTCGCTCCCAAGTGCTATTGCAGGCAAACCGTCAGTCACAATATTAATAAACAATAGTTGTGCTGCCGTTAAAAGTAGGTTATTAAAGAACAGGATACTGAACAAAATTACCAAGACTTCAGCGATATTACAGGATATCAAAAAGTTGACGAACTTGCGGACATTATCAAATATACCGCGCCCTTCTTCTATAGCATTTATGATTGTTAAGAACTTATCGTCGAGCAAAATAAGGTCAGCCGCTTCTTTACTCGCATCGGTACCAGTAATGCCCATCGCGATACCTATGTCGGCAGCCTTAATAGCTGGTGCGTCATTCACCCCGTCGCCAGTCATCGCAACTTGATGCCCGTGTTTCTTGAGCGCTTTGACAATACGGATTTTGTGTTCTGGGTTGACTCGCGCATACACAGATATCTTTTCTACACGTTCTTCAAACTCTTTTTGCGTCATCGCTTCTATATCGACACCACTAATAGCTTCACCCTGTATCCCAATTTCAGCTGCAACCGCTTTTGCAGTCTCTATATAGTCACCAGTGATCATTATGACTCTCATGCCAGCCTCAGCCTGCACTCGATGCACCACTTCAATTACTTCTTCGCGTGGCGGGTCCATCATTGCCTGCAGTCCAACAAAAACTAAATCTTTCTCAATTTCTTTTGCTGTTTGTGGTTCAGTCTTTTGTTCTTTACACGCATGTGCGAGTACCCGCAACGCTTTCGCAGACAGGTCGTTATTCTTTTGCATGATCTGCGCTCGAGTGGCAGCATCGAGTTTATTCAGCTTACCGTCTTTATCAATATATTGACTACAGCGTTCAAGCGTCGCCTCGACCGAACCCTTAGCTGCTATGAAGAAATTGTTTTTGTCTGCTTTATGAACAGTCGACATGAACTTTCTGTCGCTCGTAAACGGTACTTCATTTACTCGAGGGTAGTTTTTTTGGACTTTTTCGTAATCATAGTTGTCTTTGAACGCGGACACGAGCAGACTCCCTTCTGTTGGGTCGCCGAGCACCGTTTCACCTTTGAGACGTGCGTTGTTACAAAGTGCTCCAATAAGCAACAAGCGTTCGTGTGCGTAGGTCAAAGATGCCTTCTTTCCATCTACACTAAATTCACCTGTTCGTTCATAGCCACTTCCGCTTATTTCAATAGACTGGCCGCCCGCGTACAGTTCACGTACGGTCATTTCTCCTTTTGTCAGTGTTCCTGTTTTATCTGAACAGATGACATCAGTACTCCCGAGCGCTTCGACCGCACTCAGTTTGCGAACAAGTGCATTTTTACTTGCCATGCGTCGCGCACCGAGCGCCAGACTGATACGCACGACGAACGCGAGCCCTTCAGGTATAGCCGCGACGGCAAGCGCAACCGCAGCCGTAAAGGCAAAAATTGCTCGCTGCAAGAAATCTTTGTCGCGCGCTTCGTCAACCAAAAACAGTACAATCACAAATACGACTGCACAGATAGCTAAGATCATAAGCCCAAGCTTGCGACCAAGCTCATCGAGCTTTTTCTGCATTGGCGTCTCGTCTGCTTCGACATCATTGACAAGTGTCGCAATCTTGCCAAGCTCTGTCGTTTGCCCAGTTGCGATAACGACCCCTTCTGCAGTACCTTGAGTCACAAAGGTTCCAGCAAACGCCATGTTCTTCTGGTCCCCCAAGAGTACGTTTTTCACAATAATTTTTTCATGCTTAGTGACTGGCAAACTCTCACCAGTCAAACTTGCTTCGTTAATCTGCAAACTGCGCACTTGGACGAGCCTGATGTCAGCAGGGACTTTCGCGCCCTCGTCCAAAAGCACAATATCACCAGGGACTATCTCTGCTGCGTCTATCTCTATAACCCGACCGTCACGACGGACTTTTGCCTTTGACCCAACAAGCTTCTTAAGCGCTTCGACTGTTTTTTCAGCTTTATATTCATTAAAGAAGCCGATAATCGCAATCGCAAACACTATGGCGAAAATAAGCAGCGCTTCTTGAGCACCTTCATCTTCTGTCGATGAACGAGCTGCTGCCTGCTCTTCTGTTAACGGCTCACATACGCCAGCATCGTCGCAGTACACTTGATAAGTGTTCCCATCGCCATATGAATTAAGCACTTTTGCGCATGTTACCGACACTCCTGCAAACTCACCGAGTGAACACTCTTTATCTTGCAACTGCATTTTTTGCTTAGGCGTTGCTAACGTGACGGTATTCTCAGAAGATCCAACTTGCCCAACACCCCAAGAAACGACAGCTGCGACCATAAGAATAATCACAAGTACATCTTTAAACTGGCCAATAAACAGCATGAATGGATTTATTTTTTTACTCGCCTGTAACTGATTCGGACCAAATTTCTCTAAACGCTGGCGTGCAAT
>CAYNWE010000025.1:0-10282 GCA_964400855.1 uncultured Candidatus Saccharibacteria bacterium | reverse complement strand
TTGGATATATGTTCCATACTCAATTTTTCGTGTTCGGCTCCCATACGGAAACTCAATAACAACACGTAGTTTTATAAGCGACTGTGTGGTGTCGTTTGCGTATTGGGAATAAACTTTAGCGGTACCTGACTTTATAAGATTGCCCGTAGCGGCAGGGAGGTTTGTAGAAAAATCTTCAATTTCATATTGACTCCCTACATCACCAATTGAGATATTTGCGAAAGTTTTATTTTCGTATTCCCGCATTTTGGCAAAAGCAGTTGCATTTGCCGCAAGGAGCACTTCAGTACGAGCATTCATTTGAGAACCAACGGTTAGTAATGAGAACCCGACACTTAGCGCAACACCTGCAAGTGCAATGGCAAGCATCACCTCAACAAGGCTAAATCCGCTCGCATCTTTATTATCCACCCATTTTAATCTCATCTTAGATTTAAGTATAGTACGAGTCCGAGCGTAGTGCTAGTGGTTATTCAGTCACCTCGACACCATTCCAGAATGCGTAGTAGTTGCTGAAGTCCTTTTTAACCCGTTCTATCGCTGTAGGAAGTGGGTGTGGGTAACGAAATGCGACGTCTTTGCCGACAACATCATTTACCGTCACATTGTAATACTGACACGCTCCCTTCCATGGGCAAGTATACGGCGTTGGGCTTTCAGTAAAATATGATTCAACGATGCTCGTACCAGGAAAATACCAATTCCCTTCAATATAGATTAAATCTTCTTTATCTGCCTCTGCGATTACTGTGTTGTTCCATATTGCTTTCATATACGCTCCGCTGGTTTAGTTTTGACGTTTATCAATACTATTGTAACAGTTACCGAGTTACGTTATGATACTGCTAATGGCTAACAAAACAAAAAGACAAAATCAGCCGTCACTTAACCTTGTTCATATCACGCGAACACTGTATTTTTTTATCGCAATATACGCGGTTTCAATTGCCATCTTTGATGCAGGAAACTTAATCACGCGTGATGCGCTCGTAGATAGATGGACTGCACTCTTTGTTATATTTGTTATCAATACAATTGCCTGGTTTATCGCGGCGCAAGGGACCGAATATAGCAAGAAAATATTAACTATTATTTCGACGCTTGCGCTGCTGCTGTTCGCAGGTGCTATCACCTATTTAGAGCGCGGCATGGCAAGCACGTCAACTGTTTTGTACGCACTTCCAATACTGATTGCTGCGACACTTAAAAATAGGCACACACTCTTTGCAACAACTGCTCTCTGTGTCGGTACTTACAGCTTTGCAACGATTAAATATTTTAACGATTTCTTTAACGAAGGATACAGAATACAGCTTTGGGGGAGCATTATCCTCTTTAGCGGTGTACTTATAGTAGTAAATTGGCTTGTGATGAACCTAACTGGGCTGCGTCGAGACTCTAAATAACTTAGTGCAATTTGATATCAGGATAGATACTTTTCGTGACTTCATCTGCATCAGCACGCAATTGCGGAAATGGCACCCCTTCTCTTGCTGTCACCCCTTCAAAAATCCAGAATACACGCTCTGAAAAACCCATCCCGCATGTTGGTGGCATGCCGTATTCAAGCATCTCAACATAGTCAATGTCGAGCATCATTGCTTCGTCATCACCACCGTCACGCATCTGTTGTTGTTCGACAAAACGGTGCAATTGGTCTTGTGCGTCGTTCAACTCTGAAAAGAGATTAATCAATTCACTTCCAGCAATTACCGCTTGCGCACGTTGAGTCATATTCGGATTATTTTCATCTGCCTTTGAAAGTGGCGATATAAATGTCGGCGTATTAATAAGCCATACCGGGCCGGCGACCGTCGCTCGCACTTTTTTCCATAATTTATCGATTCCACGTGGAATGCTGTCAGACTTCTCTACTTCAAGTTTATGCTCTTTTAGTGCTAGTTGCACTTGTTCAATCGTACAATTATAAACGTCGATATTGTAATGTTTCTGGATAACATCAGCATAGTCCCAACGCTCCCACTCCTTGCTCATATCGACGTCCATACCATTCACCGTGAATTGGAGCGTACCAAATGTCTGCTCTAGTATTTGTGCAAACATCCGTTCCATAAGCTCCATACCCATTGTCCAGTCGGCATACGCCCAATACCATTCCATTGCAATGTGCTCTGGGAGATGTTCATCTGAATAATTTTCATTTCGAAAACGGGGACCTAAGTCATAGACTTTTTCAAACCCAGCACCTATTAATCGCTTCAGAGGTAGCTCGTGACTAATCCGTAGGTAAAAATCTTGGTCAAGCGCATCCATATGGGTGACAAATGGGTTTGCATCTGCCCCGCCCGTTGTATGCTCGAGCACTGGTATATTGATCTCTAAGAAGCCTTCATTGTTTAGGAAGTCACGTGTTGCTTGCCAGAACTTGCTTCGACGTACAAATCTATCGCGTACAGCTAAGTTCACGTTCATATCGACGTATCGACGCCGCAAGCGCTGTTCTTTGTCAGTAAAACCTTCTTGGACACTCGGCATCGGTCGCAATGCTTTTGTCAACAAACGGAGCGATTTACATGCGACTGAAATCTCACCAGTCTGTGTTTTAATCACTTGTCCGCTACACTCAACAAAATCGCCGGTATCAAGGAGCGCTATCTCATCAGGCATAAGCAGCTCGCTATTTGCTCGGTTAACTGTTGAATCTGTTTCGCCTGCACGGATAAACAGCTGTACCTGACCACTCATGTCCCGAATGACAATGAACGCTAATTTGCCAAATTTGCGAATTGACATAATTCTTCCTGCAACGGTAACCGTACTCCCTTCGAGTGATTCAAATTCTTGCGTGATCTGACAGACTTTGTGCGTACGTGTCGCTCGTGCTGGGTATGGGTCGATGCCAAGCACGTGTAGCTCATCTAATTTTCTTAGACGTTCATCTCTATAATCTTTAAGTGTTGCCATATGACTTACAGTTTACAGCAATTATTGCGTAGTTAACAGCGTAATATCGCTGATCATACTTGTTGCTCCTCTTCATTTATATTGTGTCGTTTATGAAATTCTGGGCATCCAAAGAGCGATTGCACCTACCCACAGCTGCTGGTCCATGACTGCTGGCCCTATCAACCCCGCCTCCCCGTCCTCCCACTGATATCGAATCTTAAGCGCATGAAGACGAGTACTGCATTCGGGAGATTGTAACTCTGCATGACGTAGTATAAAACCGTATGCCCGATACAAGCTCCCCACCTCACCTTCATATGCTTCTTTAATTAATCCAACTTGGTCATACCCAGTTTCACCCATATAGATTCTATGCAGGTCTGACGGGCTGGGGCTTTGTCCGAGAATTTCGTGCCAGGCACCTTCTAGTTGTATTTTCATTTTATTTCTCCTTCTTTCTTATTTCTTTAAGCATTAAAAAACCTCCAGCTTCTTGCCGGAGGTTTCGTTCTGCTCTGTTTAATGTAGTTTTGTTATATTTTCCTAGACAGCAAAAATCCTCCGACTTGAGTCGACTGTATTCTTATTTGTCTTCGTGCTATTAGCACTTTGAAAAATCATAACGAGGCTATTGTGACAGACCAATTGCTTTTTCGCAACAGGTTTTATACTAATCAATTGCGTTTATCGTGTAGGTAGTGGTTGCAGCTGGGGTGACAATCTCGACAGCTTCGCCGAGTTTTTTCCCAATCAAAGCTTGCCCTATCGGCGATTCGTCAGAAATCTTACCACTCAACGGGTCAGCTTCTACAGAGCCGACAATGGTGAACGTTTTTTCGCCATCTTTATTCTTAAGTACAACAGTATTACCTAGTTCAACCACATCTTTTTTCTTGGGTTGCGAAATAGTTTCAGCATTTTTAAGAATATGGTCGATTTCTGCAATCCGCGCTTCTGCACGTTCTTGTTCTTGACGTGCTGAACTATATTCTGCGTTTTCTGACAAATCACCAAACTCTCGAGCTGATTTGATTCGTTCAGCAATGTCACCTCGGCTTGCTATTAAAGTCTTAAGCTCGGTCTCAAGCTCTGCTATGCCCTCTTTTGTCAATTTAAACTGTTTATGCATGCTTGGATAATCCTTTACTATTCATTTATTCACACGCGTTCATCTTCGGTCATTTTTGTCATACGTCAAAATCAATGCTTTGACTATAACAAATCAGATACGACAACGACAAACCTTATTTGCTTATTTCGGCGCCAATTTCAGCAACAAGTGCGTTAAGTGCAACAATCCGAGCTTCGGTATCTGTTCGGCGCATGAGCTCAACCGAAGTTTGCTCAAGTGTACGTTCACTTAACACCACCCTGTAAGGTATCCCCATAAGCTCAGCATCAGCAAACTTACTACCCGGTCGTTCATTCCGATCGTCATATAAAACTTCGATACCCGCATCTTCGAGTTCAGCTACAAGTTTTTCAGCGCTTAAATCGACATCGCCTATTGTCACCATATAGACATGGTACGGCGCCACATTTAGTGGCCACACAAGACCACGTTCGTCCGCAAAATGCTCGGCGATAAGCCCCATAACACGACTCGGCCCAATCCCGTAGCTTCCCATGAATACTGGTTGGCTATTCCCTTTTTCATCAGCGAAATTAAGCTCCAGTGCTTCAGAATACTTTGTGCCGAGTGTAAAAATATTTCCTACTTCTACTGCAGTTTTTGCAACGAGGTCACTGCGATTAATACCAAGCTCGGCAAGCACTTCGTTATTATTTACTTCTTCATTTATTGCAATGCCTTTTGATTCATCAATATAGATAGTATCTTCCCCGACAGGGCTTAATGTCTGGAACTCGTCACTAAACTTACTAAAGCTCCCACCGCTTGCGAAGGTTCTATATGTTATGTCACCTAGTCCAAGACGCGCGTATACCTTCATATAAGCTTCTGCACATTTTTCATAAAATTCGTCGTGTTCTTCTTTATTTCTACTAAATGAATACATGTCTTTCATTAAAAATTCACGTCCGCGCATCAATCCGCTTTTACTACGTAGTTCATTCCGAAATTTAGTCTGAAATTGATACGCATAAAAAGGTAAGTCATTATATGAATGTACGAAGTTTTTCATAATTGCTGTGATTGGTTCTTCGTGTGTTGGTGCCAGGCCAAGTGTCGTCCCGTTTGCTAGCTCTGTTCTGAACCAAACGTCCATAACGTCACCACTCCAACGCCCACTCGCGACCCATACATCTTTTTGCTGTAGTGTTGTAAGCTGCATCTCTTGACCGCCGATAGCGTTCATCTCTTCGCGAATTATTTGTATGATTTTATTCAATACTCGCAAACCAAGCGGTAAGTACGTATAAGCGCCTGCCATTTCTTTGTGTATAAAACCTGCACGAATAAGTAGCTGTGCATTTTTCGCCTGTTCGTCGCTTGGCGCATCCTTGCGCGTTTTGACAAATAATTGTGATCGTTTCATCTAAAATATCCTTATTACTCTATCTACTATTTATTGAACCTCAGAATTAGCGCTAGTATACCCTGGCGGGGGTACCATTCAGTACAAAGTTCTTGGGGGTTTTTATGACAAAGCGTTTCATTATGTCCAATTGTACGTTACTTCTTAGCCATGAACAAATAGCACGTAAAATGCGATAGTATTTTTGATAGCATGCAGCAATATAGCCCCGTACAAAGATTTTTGTTTATGGACAAGATAAATCAAAAATCCGGAAAAAATAAGCGTATCAATTGCAGCTATCCAGTTTAAATTTTCATACTCAAGGTGTGCAGCTCCAAACAGGATACTTGTCATGACGGCGGAGCTAATGAGACCAATTCTTCGTCGAAGCGTTTGGAACAAAAATCCACGAAACAAAATTTCTTCAAATATCGGTGGGAGTACCGCCAGCATGACAAATATCTGTAGATAATCTAAGAATGTACCCGGTGATGCGAGGCCAAGCTCTTGCTCCTGCCCTACATTGACTGGCGAAAGTGAATCAACCAAAATAGTCACAAAGACAAGACAGACAAAGTACATGGCATAAACTGCGAAGACGCGACCTACCTCTCGGGTACTTAATCGCCGATCGAGCTTTAAATATTTTTTGACTGGCTTTTTATACCACCGAAGGAGCATAACAACCAGCGCGACACACAGTGCAGCGACGACAAATGAAAACCCCAATATGATACTGTTATTCGTCTCAAGTAAGCTTGTAATCTGCTCTTCAGATTTTCCTGTTGCTGCCAAAACACTATAGAGGACAACTGCAACGATCGTTTGAGCTCCAAAAAAAATAAGGGCTGTTGCAAAGATGCTTTTTAGCACGAACCAAGTCTTAGTTAAGGATGAATTTTTGAACATCAAGAATAGTTATAAGTACGAACAGCAACATAAGTGCTGCGAAGCCAGTCCCGTGAATTCTTTCTTCCATTTTTTTCGTGAGCGGTACATTTATTGCTCTGAATAGTAACGTGACAAATAAACGACCCCCATCGAGTGCTGGAATCGGCAAAATGTTCATGACAGCGAGTGATATGGAGATAATCGCGGTAAGGAACAAAACCGACAAGAACCCTTGAGCGCTCAGCTCACTCAACACGTAGCCAATCCCAACGACGCCGGTCACCTGGTCACCAGCAACCGATGCATTGCCATTAAACAAGTTTGTGATGATTCCGCCGAGCCCTTTTAACGTCTCCATGAAAAATTGTCCTGTCAAAACAACACCTGCAATTGGTGCTGACCATGTCGACTTTTGTCTGATGTAATCAGACGGGACCACGCCGAGGTACCCTTTTGCCGGCTCGCATTCGCTTCCACCGGTGTCTACACATACCTGATTTTCAGTTTTAGATGCTTCAACTTCTTGTGTACTCAAAAGTGTGGTGTACAAGTCATAGATCTCACCATCGCGTTCTATAGTGACGACAACTGGCTGACCTTCCGTTGACAAACTTGCAAGTGTTGAGGTCGCAGGACGCACGTCAGCTGCTTCTTTAATCCTGAATAAACAATCGACCTCTTCGTCAATGTTGCCGTCCAGCACTAACTCAGCCGACGATGCCGTTACTTGGCATACTTGTGTACGCATAAGCCGGAGTGTGTCACCGTCCTCAAGCTTCACTTCATCCACGCCAATTTCTAACTCGGTACCAGGTGCAATACTTGTCGCGTTTGCTGCTGGTGAGCCCTTTGCAATCGAAAGAATTACGTCATGCTGAGAAACTTTTGTGTCGCTTGCCACACTAAACTGGTTTGGAAGTACTTTCGGCATGCCAAAAAACGAAATAATAGTCAGCAGAACGATAGCGGTCAAAACATTCACCACAACGCCTGCCACCATAACTAAAACTTTTTGTGGCAATGTAGCAAGTCCAAATGAACCAGGCTCCGTATCGCTGTCATGCTCGCCTTTGAGCTTCACGAACCCACCTAGTGGGAGCCAGTTGAGCGTATATTCCGTACCGTTTCTACGTCCAATTGTTGCTGCCTTTGGCGGAAAACCAATACCGAACTCTTCAACCTCAATCCCGGCTCGTTTAGCTGCAAAAAAATGCCCAAGCTCGTGCAAAATCACGAGTGACAAAAGCATCAAAATTCCGACTATAATCAGCATTAGAGTTAGTATACCTGCTAGGCCAGCTTTACGCTACACTTTTAATATTTCTTGCTCTTTATTCTTAGCAGTTGTTTCAATTGCCGACTTCGCACTATTTACCGTGTCGTCAATTTGCTTCTCGATCCGCTTCGCGTCATCTTCACCAATTTCTTTATCTTTCTTTGCTTTAGAAACTGTATCGAGCGCTTCATGGCGCGCCTTACGAAGCCCGATAAAGGCCTCTTCTTGCTTCTCACCGAGTTGTTTTACGATCTGCAGTCGTCTTTCTTCTGTGAGCGCGGGCACTTGGATTCTCACAACTCGACCGTCGTCAACCGGGTTAAATCCAAGTGATTCATTCGCGCGTATTGCCTGCGTAATAGAAGCAATTGTTGAAGGGTCAAAAGGAGAAATTTGAATTAATTGAGCTTCTGGAGTTGAGATAGTAGCTAGTTGTTTCAACGGCATCGGCGTGCCATACGCTTCTGCAACAATATCTTCAACCATACTCGGGTGCGCTCGCCCAGTTCGAAGCTTTTTGAGTTCTTCTTCAAAATGACTTTGTGCTTTTGTTATATCACTTGATAGTGCCGATACGACATCTTTGTCCATGTTTTTTATTCGCTCCTTATATTCTTCTCTATTTTACCATTTTTATTCAAGTAAAAAAGCCAGGTTTCTCAACCTGGCTTATCTTACTAGCATCTTTTGCAAGCTCTAGTTTTAAGCAACTTCACCTAGTTGCATACGAGAGAAACGACGCACGACAACGTTTTCACCGAGTTGCGCATTCGCTTCTTTTACCAAGTCGCCAATCGTCTGGTCTGGGTTCTTGATAAATGGTTGGTCCAAAAGACAGCGTTCAGCGAAATACTTCTTCAGCATTCCTTCGACAATATTCGCAAGCATTGCCTCTGGCTTTCCTTCAGCTTTTGCTTTTTCGCTAAATTCGGCAGCCTGCTTTTCTCGAACGTCTTCAGGAATGTTTTCCGCTGAGACATACTCCGGTGCGCTTGCTGCAATGTGCATTGCAACGTCTTTAACGAGATCAGTAAATTTCTCGTTCTTTGCAACGAAATCAGTTTCGCAGTTTACTTCAACGATGACACCAATACGGTTGTCATGGATGTAGCTGCCTATAACGCCTTCACGTGCTTCTCGTTCACCACGCTTTTCAGCTTTGGTCATACCTTTTTTACGCATAGCTTCTAGTGCCTTGTCAAAGTCACCGTCAGCTTCTGTTAAAGCTGCTTTAGCATCAGTGAGACCAACACCAGTGAGGTCCTTTAATCTTTTGATTTCTTCGATTGAAATAGCCATGTTACTCCTCGCTTCGCTGTAATGAGACAAAACTACGTTTTTTTCTCATCGCGCCGGACAGCCAAATAAATTGTCTTCTTCCGGGCTGCTCATTTTACCGAGCTACAGTTACTCTCCTTTCTTTTCTTCTTTTATATCAGTTTTTCGGCTCGCTTTACCAAGTTCGATTGCTTGCTTTACGTAATCGCATACAAGTTCGATTGTCTTTAACGCATCATCATTACATGGCACTGGGTATGTAATAGTCCGTGGATCAACATTAGTGTCAACAAGTCCAACTACTGGAATGCCGAGCTTTATCGCTTCTGCAACTGCGTTCTTATCATGAGCAACATCAATAACAAACAACATCGCAGGACGCGCATGCATATCTTTAATACCACCGTACATGACGTTCATGGCGTCAATTTCTTCCTGGAATCGTTGTACTTCAAGCTTGCTGTACTTTGCTGCAAGTTCACCATTCGCCATTCGTTCTTCTTGCTTTTTCAGGTGCTTCACTCGTTCACCAATTGTTTTTTGGTTTGTAAGCATACCACCAAGCCAGCGGTTTACAACGACTGGCATCCCTGTTTCTTCAGCAAGCGTTGCTATCGCATCACGAGCTTGTCGCTTCGTAGATACAACCAATACTTGCCCACCAGCAGCAACACGTTCTGTCATTGCGCTTAATGCAACCTCAAGCATATCCGCAGTCTTTGTGAGGTCAATAATATGCGTATCGCCTCGTTTGCTGTGGATATAAGGGCGCATCGCTGGGTGCCATCGACTTGTTTTATGGCCGAAATGAGCTCCGGCTTCTAATAATTTTTTAGCATCTACTTCAATCTTTGAAGCCATATACTAATCCTTTCTCTTCACCGGGTGTACCAAAAGCGCTCAATGTGCGATTGGAGGATTACCTTCACCTGGTTGTTTACTTTATTGTAAGAGATATTTTAACAGATACCAAAGAGACTTGCAACACCTTATTGACTCTTCAGCAGTTATCCCGTATAATTCAAAGTCAATTATGAAAAAAGATATTCACCCAACCAACTACCGCCTCGTCGTGTTTCAGGACTTGAACGATGGCAACACAGTTTTGACACGCTCAACAGTCAAAACTGAAGACACAATTAAACTTGATGGTAACGAGTACCCACTTGTAAAAGTGCACATCTCTTCAAGCTCTCACCCGTTCTACACTGGCCAAGAGAAGCTTGTTGACATCGAAGGCCGCGTTGATAAGTTCAAGGCTCGTCGCGAAGCAGCTGAAGCTTCACGTAAGGCAAAGCAAGAAAAAGCTGCAAAGCCTGCAAAAGCAACGAAGACTGAAGATAAAGCAGAAGTTCAAAAAATCGGTTAGCGATAAAACACGAAAAGCTCCAACAGTTTTGTTTGGAGCTTTTTTATTTGTACACTAAGAGGGTATATGAAAAAAGAAGAA
>CAYNWE010000024.1:0-10325 GCA_964400855.1 uncultured Candidatus Saccharibacteria bacterium | reverse complement strand
CAAACATATAGTCAACCTATGAGCTATATAAACAAAAGAGACTCTAACAAATTTAACAGGGGTGAATATGATAAAAATAAGAAAAGTGCCGAAATTTGAATTTTGGCACCACTGTAAAATCTCGTGGTGCGGGTGAAGAGACTCTAAGCCCTTGACCGTGTCGGACACGGGCAAGGGTGGCTACAACTCTCGACAATTGATTATTTTTGAAGAGGTCGAGGATTTGAGAGTCTCTTTGCTCAAGCCAACTAAAAAACCCTCCAGAAGGAGGGTACTTTAGTTGGTGCGGGTGAAGAGACTCTAACTCTCGACCTCTTCCTTGGCAAGGAAGCGCTCTAAACAACTGAGCTACACCCGCATGATGTAAATGAATAAATTGTAAATCTGTGTGGCTAGTTAAAGTAAGCTTCCTTGGCCTGGCAAGGATAGGTCACTTTCTGGCGGTCGCTTTTAGCAACCCCGATTTTATCTTACTTCAAACAAGTTTGAAATCAGATAATAATCCTTGCGACAAGCCACTGGCTCATCTCACCCGCAACTTCTGCTTTGATAACAAGTTATCAAGTGAAGGTTGCCTTGCGAAATGCACTTTTGGCATTTCTCACTCTAAACAACTGAGCTACACCCGCGAATCGACGTGTGAAAGTTGCTTCGTCGTGATTTCCAGAAAAATAAATTTCCTGGAAATTTCGTCGCCCCAACTTAGCCGTCGATTCTGCAAACTTGAGAATCCCCTCTCAAATTTGATTTGTTAACTACAATGAACGAAATAACTCCGTAGATAGTAGCAAATTTTGGGGCTTTAGACAATACGAAGTGTTAATGACTGTTAAATTTTATTTAAGACAGCTAGTGCGATTAACACCAGCTGTCTTAAAACTTATCAGTCTTACTCGTAACGAAGTGCTTCGATAGGGTCTAGCTTGCTTGCCTTACGTGCAGGCAGTGTACCAGCTAAGAAGGCGATAGTTGTCACGATAAGTATGATGACTGCCACCGATGTGAATTTAAACGATAATAGTTGCAGACCTTCAAAATCTTTCAAGATACTATCTGCAGCAATTTTGTTTATACCCCTCCCCAGCACATTTGCAACGACGACACCAAGGGAGCTTCCGATTAGGCCAAGAAGCGCAGCCTCTATGCTGAACAGACTAAATATCTTTCGACGACCCATCCCGACTGCTTTCATCAAGCCAATTTCTCGAGTTCGTTCTTGAACGGCCATATACAGCGTGTTTATAATGCCGAAGCTGGCAGCAGCTAAGGCAACAACACCAAACATATTGAGCACCACAACGACCGCGTCTATAACAGCGAATACCGTTTGTTGCTGGTCTTCTATAGTGAGCGCTGCGTAACCCGCGTCTGACAGTCGTTCTTTCAGCGCGTCAACTTCATCATCTGGCAATGTTTCGTCATACGATGTAATGGCTGCAGCAAACAGATTTTTCTGTGCTTCTGTTTTGCCAATATTCTGATATGCGACGGCATCCGATGTCAGTTGTTTGCCGAGAATAACACCGTTTGATGCAATCAAAGATTTATTAACGACACCGACTACCGTGGCGTCGTACACCTTGCCTTCCTGAAGTTGGTTGCTTACTTGCAATTGTATTTTCTTGCCAAGTGCTGACTCGTTATCTGAAAATCCGAGTGGCGAGACATAACTACTAGGGAGCAATACCTGATACTCACTGCTTGACGCGTCTAGTTGCTTGCCGGCTGCAATGTCAAAGGTCAAGAAATCCCCACCAATCGTCTGTGCGTCGATTTGATACTTTTCGGAGCCAGTAGTGATGTAATCGACAGTGAGTGAAGTAGCAGGTTCGATAGAGTTAACACCGTCTATCTGTCTAATTTTTTCTAAATCTCCAGATGTTAGCAAGAATGGTGACAAACCACCAGATTGCGCACTCTGCGGACCAACCCCAGTAGAGGCTTTCGTCTTACTTGGGTCATACAACTGCGGCCCGTCTGTCGCTGCGGTATCAGCTTTAACACTTGTAATAAGCACGCCGTCAACACCAAGTCCTGCAACTTGTCTATTCAAATAGCCTTTTATGCCATCACCGATGCCATTTGTAAGCGTGATAGTCGTCGCACCAACAAACACCGCGACGATTGTCAAAATACTTCTGGTTTTATTTCGTTTCAAATTTGCCCAAGCCGTCTGAATAATGTCTAGTGTGCGCATATTATTTGTCCTCCACAAGTTTGCCGTCTTTGATTTTTATCTGCCTGCTGCATCGTTTCGCAAGGTCAGGGTCATGGGTCACAATGATGAGCGTAATTTTCTCTGTCTTGTTTAAGTCAAACAAAAGCTCTTCAATTTTTTTACCAGTGACGCTGTCTAGGTTACCTGTTGGTTCGTCGGCGAAGATGACTGACGGGTTGTTTACTAACGCTCGCGCAATACAAACACGCTGTTTTTGTCCACCAGACAAACTAACAGCTTTCACCTGCGCCTTGTCAGTCAGCTCAACAGATTTGAGGGCGATCATTGCTTTTTGCTGTCGTTCTTTCGCAGACATACCAGCTACTTTGAGGGGCAACATAACATTATTAATAACGCTGTCGTTGCCATTTAAGAAAAACTGCTGAAACACAAAACCAAACTCTTGATTGCGCATGTTTTCTAACTGCTTGTCACTTAACCCTGTTGAAAGCGTACCGTTTACAAAGAGCTCACCGCTGGTTGGTGTGTCTAGCAGCGCGAGCTGGTGCATGAGCGTACTTTTTCCTGAACCACTCTTGCCAACAATCGCTATCGACTCACCTTTTTGGATACTGAAGCTTACTTTGTCCAACGCCTGAAATTTGTTTTTGCCTGTACCGAACACTTTTGATAATTTGTCTACCCTCAAGACCTGATCCACGTGCCTACTCCTCGTTGTTTACTTTTTTCATTTCTTGTTTGATCTCTTCGGTCATGCCAACCATCCGCTTTAGATGTTCCTCAAGCTGTGAAGGCTTTGCAATCACAAGTGCTTCACCAAACGGTGCGAGTGCAATAATAACTCTGTCACCAGGCCCAAGGCCTATCGCTTCACGAGCTTCTTTTGGTATAACGAGCTGGCTTTTATCGTTTAGCTGGCCAACTGCAAGCAGCTTTGGTTTAGGGAAAAAATTCATAATAGTAATAATAGTAATAAATTTACTACTTTTATGCAACTACGAATTTTTAACACTTATACAAGATATACAGCTAACTTAGAAGCTACTTATAGTTCAATATGCAGCGTCAGTAGGCTGCTTGTGTCTGAGGCTGTTTTGATATAGTGGTATACCTCTAGAAAGTCTGGTGCAAGCTCTTCAGTCATTGTTTTGACTGCGTTCGGGTCAACGCTCACAAATGCATCACTTGCAAAATCCCTAGCGTCTACCTGAGCGTGAAATAGCAATGCAAGTACGTGACTCACAATTTGATTGTCTTTTTTGATCAATATCTCTGCACTACTAACGTAGCTCGGTGGCTTAATTGCGGCGCCTGTTTTTTCAAACACTTCACGCATAGCTGCTTCTTTTGCTGTTTCATCTTCGTGCATTTTGCCACCGATAAAGTTAAGCAAACCACGATAAGGTTCTTTGTCCTTTTTCTGTAGCAATAATCCTGCAGTTGTTTCGAGTAATGTATACGTGATGACTTTCGGCATCTTGTGCGGGTTAACTTTATCGAGTGAAAGTGAGTCAACAAATGCCTGCCCCGAGACAGTCAGTCTGTATGTTCCCCGTTTCAACTGCTCGATATATTTATCTTTCATGAGCATGTTTAGGTGATAACGAAAGTGACCACTCTCAATACCAGCAGGCGCCAGTTTCGTATAACTCGTGTCTTCGGTCATACGTAACTTATCTAAAATATTTTTTTGAATAAAATGCATACCTATTATTTTACATGTATAAACGATTTCCTATAAATGTTTCTGACTTTGCTGCACCATTAATACGTAATAACGAAAGGAGATAGGAAAAATGGAACACGAACCAACCTTTGAGCGAGTTGGGCCAATGGACCCATCTGAGCTACTGGCAGAGAAAGTGCTTATTATTCCTAACGAGGTATTCGTTATCTTTAACAGCCTGATAGCTGAGAATGCCATGCGGGGAGTAGCGCGGGTTAATCAATTTGACGTCGTTGGCAGACTCGAGGAACTTGGGTTTGACCGAAAAGAGATATACAAGAAAAAATGGCTTGACGTCGAAGAACTATACAGAAAAAAAGGCTGGAGCGTAGAATACGACAAGCCAGGTTGGAACGAGACATATGAGCCATATTTTATATTTTCAGCAATTAAAAAAGCCTTTAGAAATGGTGATTAGCGCCATAACATATACCCACGCTGTATACTTATAACCATGATAGAACAACGCGGCCCGTGGCAAAAAATCAGCTCAAAAATAGTGCACGAAAACCCATACTTTTATGTCCATGAAGATAAAGTGATCAAACCAGACGGACAACCAGGCCAGTACAACGTCGTTGAAACACGTGGCGCAGTGTTTGTGGTTGCACTTGATGCAGACGAGTCTTTCTACCTCATAGGGCAACATCGCTACACCTTTAACAAATACTCGCTTGAGTTACCTGCAGGTGGTATTGAGCAAGGTGATGACCCGCTCGAAGATGCGAAACGAGAACTGGCTGAAGAAACAGGACTCGCAGCAGCTAATTGGAAACTCCTCGGCGTTACTTACCCGGCAAAAGGCTTTGTCAACGAAACCAATTATACCTACCTGGCGACAGGGTTAAGCGAGATTGGCGAAAACAGCCAGGCCGAAGAAGGTATCGCTGAACTGCGCAAAGTTACTTTTGTAGAATTTGACGAGCTTTTGTTGAATGGCGACATTCTCGACACAGAAACCATCGCGTCAGTGATGCGCGCAAAACTAGAACTTGAAAGAAGTTAACGGTCTAGTTATCCACAGGCACATTTGCTATATTGACAAGCCGTAGTACAATACTACTTAAGCCTAGCAAAAACTAGGCGAGCACCTCTGACGTATAGATTAAGAGATGAAAAGCATCGATTAACTTGTACACCACTATTTCGTTTTGAAAACTAATCGGCAAAAACCGAGACCTAACAAAACAAAAACTCTTAAAAAACTTTGGGTTCTAGAGCCATTTACCAGGAAACCGTTTTGTTTGCTGCAGCATACAAAACAACTTGGTAAACAAAGTTAAAAAACACCCCGGACAACACAAACGGGGTGTTTTATTTTATTGTGATAACAATTCTTGCCAGCGCGGGTAACCTGCCCACGCTGGGTTTCGGTCAACAAGTCGCTGCATTATTGGGAGTAGTAGTTTCGTCTCTCTACGCGTTGCTGATTCGATTGGGTCAAACACCGCACTTTGACGAGCGGTGACGTCATGTGACGCGATTTTATGCACGACTGGTTCAGTACGCTCCTCATGGTTCAACCCATAGCCTGCAAACACCAGCACGTCACCAGGCCCACCATGTATCACCGCAGGCCCGTCTTTAACTCCTATATCTGACAGACGCGTCCCCACAGGCCATACACGTGAACGAGTTTGCAAAGCGCCTCGGTAATCTGGCCGCCCAAATGACGCAGTGAAGTTACCTGCGAGTGTCGCATGTACGGTGAGTCCACCATTTTTACGCAATCCGTCATGGTGTGCGGGAATGTCAACATCGTGAAAGTTCGTATGGAACGTTCTTGGACCAATGGCGTTGATTGGATAGATTGGTAACGTCTCAAGCGGAAGCTTCGACGAATCTGAAGCGGTGACTTGATGGACAGCAAACATACCATATGCGATGTCTACTGGCAGGACTTTGCCGTAGATAGTTGGGACCAGGCTATACCGCCGAAAAGGACGAGCTATCGTTAATTGTGCCCCAATTGCTAGCTCTGCGGAGTCAACTATCTCAAGCGACGCAGGGTCAAACGCTCCTTGCCAGTAAGCAACGAGGCTTTTGTTACCGAGTAACTGCGCACTCGCATTATAGACATCGTCTGCAACAGTGATGGGAAGGACTTCTGAGCTGATTGAATGAAGTGACATTATGAAAGTATATTATATCATATTTTGTCAAAATATACTGCTATTCGACAGTGACTGACTTCGCCAGATTTCGAGGCTTGTCGATGTTAAGACCGGCAGTCGTCGCTGTTGCGAGCGCAAACAGCTGTAAATACACGTTATAGATGAGCCCGTCGATAAACCCACCAGCATGTGCAATCTGTACGTGATAATCTGCGCCTACTTCTCGCGGCCGAGTCGATAGCGTGAAAACAACCCCACCACGAGCTTTTATTTCTTGCAGTGCTGACAAGCCTTTTTCATACAATTGCTGATCCTCCGGGAGCAAAAGCACCGAAAGATGACGAGGAGAAATGAGCGCAATCGGTCCATGTTTCATTTCACCCGATGGGTATGCTTGGGCGTGCACATAGGCGACTTCCATGATTTTTAACGCCCCTTCAAGTGCCACCGGGTAGAGTTCATTTCGTCCAAGGTAGTACATGTCATGGAATTTTTTCGACTTTAGCGCAATCTTGTCGATAAGCGGCTTCTGTAAAAGAGCCTGCTCAATCTCGCCAGGCAAAGCACGTAATTCTTTTGCGAGCGTGCGAATAGTCGCGCTGTTTTCGCCACGGTGAAACGCCAGATACCCACCAAACATGAGCAGTGCACTCACCATTGAACTGTATGCTTTGGTACTCGCAACTGAAACCTCAGTCCCAGCATGCAGATAAATGCCTCCGCGGTCTACTTCGCGCGCGATTGTTGAGCCCACTGAGTTGATTATACCCATCGTCTTAATCTGGCGTCGTTTGGCTTCAATCACTGACGCCAAAGTGTCTGCCGTCTCACCAGACTGACTCATAAAGATTGCCAATGTCGTATCGGGGTCAAAAGCTCCATGCCTATAGCGAAACTCACTCGCATGCTCAACACTCACCTGAATGTTCAACAACTCCTCAAGCTTGTATTTTGCGTAATTCCCCGCATATAGCGCTGTCCCGCAGCCGATTATCAACAGGTGTTTTAGCGCGCGCATTTCTGGCAATGTCAGGTTTGGCCCACCAAGCGTGATTAGACCGTCGTCGTTTATGCGTCCGCGCATCAGGTTACGAAGCGAATCTGGCTGTTCAAAAATTTCTTTTTCGAGAAAACTGTCAAAACCGTCAAGTGTCACCGGCTTGGCCGTTGCTTCAAGCGTTTCTGGAGCGACCTGTTGATGATTCAGCTTCAAGTCATAGACATCAACACTGTCGTCTTGCAGCAAGGCAATCTGGTCATCTTTTAGGTATATAACCTTGTCAGTATGCGCCACAATGGCACTCGGGTCGCTTGCAACGTAATTTTGAGCGTCGTCTACCCCAATGACAATTGGACTGCCCCGACGAGCCACAACGAGCTGACGTGGGGCACGCGGCGACAAAATAACCAACCCAAACGTCCCTTTTACTCTATTTAACGCCTGTTTTGTTGCGTCAAGCAAATCCCCACTTTTTTGAAAATAGGTATCAATAAGGGCCGCGAGTACCTCACTGTCTGTTTCGCTCACGAGCTTTGTTGCAACAATATCTGCTTTTAACTCTTCGAAATTTTCAATTATGCCGTTATGAACGAGGGTAACGTCACCGTAGGTATGTGGATGTGCATTTGGCACCGACGGCTTCCCATGCGTTGCCCAGCGCGTATGCCCGACGCCCATGGTAGCCGTGCCTGGCAGTTCGTCAAGTGGCAGTTTCGAGGTGTCGCCAACTGCTTTCACTGTCACCGTTTTATTGTTCTCAACAAGCACTATGCCAGTAGAATCATATCCGCGGTATTCAAGCGACTTAATCCCCGTATAGATAATTTGTTTTGCTGGACGTTTGCCAACATATCCCATGATGCCACACATACTATTGCTCCTTTTTCTCTATAATTATCGTGTTTGCTTGCCGACGGACAACCACTTTGTCACCCTTTTTCCACTGCAACTGCGCAACCACATCTAGTGGTAAGCTGACAGCAAATGTCTTACCGCCTACCAATGAGATAGTACGGATACCTGTTTGATCATTGTCTGGTCGTGCCATACACCTAGCGTAGCGTAACGAGCCGACAAATCAAAAGAATTACGTAATTCTTGCCTATTTTCCTTTTGTAAACAAAAAAAGACCTGATTGCTCAGGTCTCAAAAATGATGCGAAGAATAAATTATTTCTTTGCTTTTGCTTTTGCTTTTTTCTTTGCAAGTCGCTTGCGTGAAGCTCCGTGCATGTTGCGCTGTTTAGCCACGATAATTACCTATACTTATATTTACAATTACATCAATTATAGCATAATTATCGCCCTTAATCTAGCGAATGACCCGCAACATGACTGCGGGCCATTGCTCGTCTAATATCTGCTATAGGCTACCACCCCCAGTGATAGCGATGTTTTTTATGGTGTTTTGGCATGTTCTGTACGACATACTTCACACACTGCCCTTGATTTTTAAAACTAGGGTTGAGATAGTCTCTCCATCCACCCCAGAAACAATCTTCTAGATGTTTAGGGACAAACGCATCTATAAAGAAGTTGCGTGTTTCGCGAATATCAAGCTGATTTGCATCATCTGTTGGGTTGAAGACAAAGCAATATTCACCAGCTGTTAAAGCGCGCACATCAAGTTTTGCACTAAACGTCTTGCCGTCCCATTGAAAGGCATCTGTCCTGCCATCAACGTTCCCAAGCACGGTGTTCGTATTTGCAGCACATGTTCCTTTTCGTACGGCCCAATTGACCGTGTCGTCGTTCAACATGTCGCCGTCATTATACGTTGCTTTTAGCTTGAGCCAGCCGCTCACGTGCTTGCCAGCTGTTGGCTTCACAATTTCACCAGAAACAGGTTCAAAGTCATACGTTGTTAATGCTGTGTCAGTGTTAACAACTACTTTGTCAAAGTAGCCATCAAGTCCAACATCGCTTGCGCTCGTGTCACCTAAGTTAAGTGCGAACATACGGATGTTCGAACCTGGGCTTAATCCATCCATGTCTGCTGGGGCTGATGGACAGGTAAACGGCGATGCACTTGCACCACCTCTAGTGGCCACATCATACGCTTGAGTAGGGTCAAACGTTACTGTCGTCCATGCACCATTTGACACCACTGTTGGGACAACATTGTAGCGACAGTCATAGAACTTTAGATCATCCGATACGCCAAAGTTTGCATACACGTTCATGTAGAACTGATTTGCACTTACCGCGCTCCCGCCTGCACCAACGCGGATGTCATAGCTGATTGAATTGATGTTAGCAATTGGTTTGTTCAAGAAATTCTCAGCTATAAACTTGTTGGCCGGCGTTGCACCAATTGGGTTTACGTAGATTGCACCGTTCCCAATGCTGGCTTGCGCCGCATTGAAAATATACGGCGTTGTTGTACTTGGGTCTCTGTTAAACATCCAACCCGGTGTGTTTTCAGCTGTTGCTGTATTTGCATAGACATCAACTTCTGAGCTAACTTGCACCGGTATTTCAGTAAACGAGCCTGCCGGCAATGTCACGGACTGACAGTTCCCGTTTACATCTGTCACTGGTCCGGTTGCTGACCCGTCTGGTGCGATAGTGAGGGTTGGGAAACTGTAGATATACCCAGCTTCTGTGCCTGTATAGGTGATTGTCATTGTTGCGGTGTCGCCCGTCGTAGAGCCAACCATTGACCAAGTATATGTTGGGGTCGCGTCATAAAAGCCACTGCCGCTAAACGCCCCGTTTACTCCAGGCGTCACCACTGATAACGTGTGGGTATAGTCAGAACCGCCACAGTTGAAAACGACTTTTCCGCCTGCTTCTAAGTTCCATTCTGGTACAGAAACAGCGCGCGTTGAAGCACTGAGACTGGCGATTGTTGCAATAAAAATAGCCGCTACCGCGACCATTACCTGTTTAAAAAATTTCTGCAAAAGTGTTTGCAAAACACCAGTGCGATAGTGATACACCATCTACATTTGCCTCCTTAGTTACCACTCTATTGTACGCCCTTCGTGTTTATCTTTTTAACTTCTCTCACCCCAGTTAAATGTGACCAAAATCACAAGTATTTCTCAGTATCACCCCAGTTAAATTGTGTTGTAGTATTATCTACGTAGAATTTCTACCTGATTTCGCAAACCTTCAAAATATAAACTGCACTTAATGTATTTAAAAATAGTGCTCACTCTGTTAAAATAGGGGAACTAACGTGGCTCTCATAGCTTCCTCCGTCGCTAAAGCTTTGGAGGACGAGCAGTTGGTAATATATATCCGTACCGTGTGGCTCTTTAGCTCAGTTGGTAGAGCAGAGGCCTGAAGAGCCTTGTGTCCC
>CAYNWE010000023.1:0-10754 GCA_964400855.1 uncultured Candidatus Saccharibacteria bacterium | reverse complement strand
GCGCGACTCTTTAGAGTCGAACCTGGTATCATACATAGTGTTATAAAAGCCCCTGTAGTTCAATGGATAAAACAATTCCGTCCTAAGGAAAAGCTCTAGGTTCGACTCCTGGCGGGGGCACCAAATAAAGATTCCGACCGTTGTGGTCGGTTTTTTTATTTGGTGAACACTCGTTTTCAACAACGAGTCCTAAATGCTTCGAGCACCTTCGTCGATAAACTGCTGAATATCTGTAAGAAATTCCTTACCCATACTCAATGTCCCATGCGCTGTTGTGCCTAACGCGCCGTCTGCTATGGCACTTTGAACGAGGTAGTCTGCGACTAATCCTGTCTCATACACTGCAATCTCCGCGCTTTCACAATTCTGATCTCCAGATGCAAAAGTTATCTCTTCAACCCTACCCTGCGGCAATTCTCGTGCACCATTCGTGACAATCAGATCAGCTCGCACGGTTACTTTCGCAGGCTCACCGGATAATTCTACGCAACTTGTTGCAAGCCCGGCCAGTACAGTCATACCAGTAGTGTTTCTCACTAACAAATGGTCATACTGCTCAGCTGTGGCTTCTCCCATCTCTTGGCTACACTTTCCGACACCAAGTCCAATCAACATCACTAGACTCCCATAGAATACTAATTGACGGTTATTTGTGAGATGGACAGCATCGCCAAGGCCACACAACTCTTCTTTGAGCGTTCTATGTTTCATAACTATCTACTCTCGTAAATGTGCATAAACTCAGACTTGTCGTAGTCAAACAATTCTTCAGGTTTAAAGAATCGTGCAACCTCAGTAATACCATTTTCTTTACTGTCAGAAGCGTGTACTAGGTTACGGCCTGATTCCATTGCCATGTCGCCTCTAATCGTGCCTGCTGCGGCTTCTCTCGGGTTAGTCGCACCCAATATGACCCGTATCGAGTTAATGCACTCATAGCCTTCAAGCGCCATCGCAATAACAGGTGAGCTTTTCATGAAATCTTCCAACCCTTTATAAAACGGCTTGTCAACTAGGTGAGAATAATGCGCTTGAAGTAACGCACTGTCTAAAGACATCATTTTAATACCAATAATTTTTAGCCCTTTTTTCTCAAAACGAGTGATTACTTCGCCTGTTAGCCCACGTTGTACGGCATCAGGTTTGAGAATGATTAGCGTTCGTTCCATTTATACTAAACTCCTATTACTTATCACCAGTATAACAGATACCACCACCGGCCAACTTGCTCTAAAGATTACAAATATTTAAAGAGCGAGCGCGGGGTGAAGCGGCAGCTACAGTGCTATACTTTAGGCATATGCAGTTCCAAAAAGCGAAAACAGATTTTCTCGAATACCTCGAAATAGAACAAGGTCGCTCACAAAAGACCATTCAAAACTATGACCACTATCTGACCCGCCTACTCGACTTTGCAGGCGACATCAAAATCTCTGACATAGATGCAGAGCTCATCCGTAAATGGCGCCTCTGGCTCAACCGCCTTGGTACCAATACAGCTGACGAACTGCAAAAAAACACGCTCAACTATCATCTCATTGCCCTCCGTAGTTTTTTAAAATTCTGTACCAAGCGCGACATAACAGCGCTCCCCGCAGATAAAATAGAACTCGCTAAAGCGCAACGCAAACAAGTGACCTTTTTAAATCAAGACGAGCTTGAGCGGTTATTTGCCGCACCAGATATCGAAAGCCTGCAAGGTATTCGTGACCGAGCAATTCTTGAACTCTTGTTTTCGAGCGGTCTTCGAGTTTCTGAGCTTGTCGGGCTAAACAAAGGTGACATAAACCTCAAGCGCAAAGAATTCATGGTACGCGGTAAGGGGCAAAAAGATCGTCCGATTTTTGTCAGTGACGCTGCAGCTTGGTGGGTGCAACAATATTTAGATAAACGCCAAGACAATAGTGCCCCACTTTTTATCCGCTACAGTGGGACAAAACAAGTGTCGCTTTCTGGTAACTTCTACCGGCTCACTGCGCGCAGTGTACAGCGACTTGTCGCTCGCTATGCACTGCTTGCGGGCATCACCAAGCACGTCAGCCCCCATACGCTGCGGCACAGCTTTGCAACCGACCTGCTCATGAACGGTGCCGACTTACGCTCAGTGCAAGCCATGCTTGGCCACAGCAACATTTCAACAACACAGATATATACGCACGTCACTGACCCACACCTTAAAGCAGTGCATCAAAAGTTCCATCGCTCACACGACGAAAACGCACCTGTTCAAAAAGCGACTGAATAAGCTTTAGCTACAGCTGTCTTTTATACGAGGTGTCGCCGGGATGCTCGTATCCACTTCTAGTAGCTTACAGACACCATCAAACGACTGGAAAACTGCTTCAGGTGGATTGTCAGGTTGTGCAATCGGGATAGAAACACGTAATCGGCGCACCACGTCATTTGCTCTCGCAGTGACATCAATACTCGTTTGAGACTGGTCAAAATTGACCTCAGCCGTGCCCACAGGTACAAGACGTTCCTGCCCATCAATGGTCAATTGAGCACTATCATAAATTGAGCGAATACGAGCAACGTATCTGTTAGACATAAGGTTATTAATCGTGAGTGTACACGGCAAATCTTGCCCGTCAACACAACCTACTTGGACAATGTTACCATTGGTTGCTGATGGGAAACTATGTATGTTATTGCTAGTAGCCGTTCCACTACAAGGAGCAACGTACAAATAGTCCGTACCATTGATTAACGCATCGCGAGACAACACCGTCGTATCAGTTAAATCAATTCGTAGCATAGGGATATTGCCACTCCGAGCTGTAGGGAATGTGTTGGCGTCATTCCCGCAAGCAGGTAAAGCTGGCACGTTATTTAGCCCCTCTTCATTTGCCCAACGGATTCGGATCGAAGAGAAAGCATTCCCTGTCTCAGTTATCAGCTGTGCCACCTTTGACTCAGAGGTACTGATACTATAAATCAGTTCTGTCGGTGTCTTGTCATACAGTGCACACGTATACGCGATGTTGCCACTTTCACTGATTACGCCACCGTTAGGAAATTGAGCAGTGTTAGTCACATCACACTCAGTCTTTTCAACAGCCACCAAATCACCGTTACGCAATCCTTCATACACGTCATTGATCCCAGATTCTGCTGCATATAACGCTTGTCGCGTCAGCTGCCGGTCAAGTGCCTGCCGTTGTTCTCGCTGCATCATACGCGTAAACCCAATAGTAATAAGTGACAAAATCACCATGATCAATGCCGCAACGACGATTGCGACAAACCCTTGTTCTCTTTTCTCTCTCATAGTCATAAGCATATTATAGCCTCTTTTGCACAGTTACCAAGAAGTTTGTTGTAGAACAGAACTCAACACCGACAAATGCACCTTCGCAGGTGAGCTGCGTTGCGTCATTTTCTTTCACACTCAAGAGGTCGTCATCTCCATAAGCCACGCCGATTCGTACACGGTACAGATTCTGATATGGGTCAGTCCGGACAACAGAAAAATCATACAATCGCATATTTTCACTCAGCAAACTCGTCCCGTCCGGCGACGGCTGTTCTTGCGTCAAATCGACAGCGCCAATACACGACAGCGGCTGGTCGACCCATAGCGCGTGTCGCTGTTGCTTAGACGGCGTCGTCACTGGGTCCGCCTTCACCTGCCGATCAATTGCGTAGGTGTAGCGCTTTTGTCCAATGCAGAAATAGCCCGTCGCGTTGGTGCCAATATCAACTTGTGGTCCAACAACTCCTGTGCCAATTGAAATATCTTGGCTCGAAAACCGAATTGCTTCAGCAATTTCATCAACCACTGTACGTGCCGTTTCACGTGTTTTCGCCTGGGTCACTCCGCGGTAGTACATCTTGGTTATTTGCATAATCCCAGCCAAACAAAGCATTAAAACCAGCGAAAATATCGTTGTCGCTATCATGAGCTCAATTATGGTAAACCCTTTGCGCTGCGTTTTCATTACACTTCCCCCGGCTTGTAGTACAAAATAAGACTGTTTTCTGAGTTATCGGTCGACGTTGCCCCAAGCCGCTCCCAAGTAACTTCAATTGTATAGCTCCGTGTTTGGTCAAGCACACCCGGTGGCACAATCCGAATCGAATACAGCCCATCAAAACCGGTCGCACTCACTAAACTACATGCGTCGTCACTGTCGTCTCGAACTGCTGGCGGATTTGCAGCGACGTTAAAACAAAACGCCTGCGCTTCTGTCCGCCCACGAAGTGCTGCAGAATTTGGGAATTGACTCTTGAATATCTCAAGTTGTGTCTCGGCAATTTTAAGGGCCTCAGTCCGCTCCTGTGCGTCTTGCCCAACAGAGACACTCCTGTTAGCAATCCCAAATGCCCCACCAAGGACGATGCCAATAATTGACATTGCTAACATGACCTCAATGATGGTGTCGCCAGTCCTATAGTTTTTTCTATTAACCATAAGTAATAATATAACTCTTTTTTCACTTTGATGCTATGGCCCCCTATAGTAATCACTTCTTGGACTCAAAATTGTATTGTTTAACCACTCTGTTGGGCGCGGTGGTGTCCACCCAGTATAAAGTTTCACGCCACCGGTAAACGTTGAATTTTTTACGCTCCAGGCACGAATATCTGGTCCGAGCCAAAAACCATTACTGATAGAGTTCGCAACAGTAACTCTATCGAGATGAAGTTCGTTATTATTATTCGGAGAAGCGGGATCACCATAAAAACGAATACCATTGCCACCGACATGCTGGAACAATTTGCCTTCATTTCGGGCTCTATCTATCAATGTGGCAATAGCCGAAGCAGGAAGCCTCGTGCTGCCGATATTAGAAATGACGCCGTTCGTTAAGTAGACTTTTATAGGTCCGCTTCCAAACTGTGCCGTACCACTGTTATGCGCAATAAGACCAGCCCAAGAAACAACATCTATTTCAAAATTACTAATTGTAACCGTCGCCGAGCCTTGAACCTGGATGCCGTCAGTATGAGGTGACTGCTCAGGTGCAGTCCCTAATGCCGGATCGTATATACCGGTATTACCAGCCCATACATTGCGCATGATGAATCTATCTACTTTTATATCCGCCCCTGTTATCTGGATACCGTCCTCGGCAGAATTATAGACTTCGAGATTACCAATTTCGAGCAAGCCTGCTCGGAGCGAAGAATTATAGCTGGATGCTGGTGTCCGCTGACCACCCCTAATGTATATCGCTCTATCACCACCACCGCGTTGCCACGTGCCATCGCGATGTGCACCTCCTCGTGTTCTCGAAGCGTCATAAATCATTTCACCAATTTTTATAGATCCATATGGACCATAGATAGCAAGGCGTACGTCACGCATACTTGTTATACAGATCCTATCCGCAGCAGTCGTAATCAGTGTTAACTGGTCCCCATCAGTTGCCTGTGTGACATTCCCGTAAGACCTGGTACACCCCCCGGACGGCGGTATTGCAGGAGGAGCCGGCGGTATAACTGGTGGTGGTGGCGTTGGCGGGGTTGGAGGTGGTGTTGGTGGAGGCGTTGGCGGGGTTGGAGGTGGTGTTGGTGGAGGCGTTGGCGGGGTTGGAGGTGGTGTTGGAGCAGCCGCCAAAGCGTCATATCGTAGCTTGTAGTATAAGGTCAACGAATTTTTATCTACACCTCCGCCTAACTTATCCCAACTTACCTTTATTTCATGGCTACCCGTTTCGTCACCCACATCTTTTGGAGGAATGATTGAAATAGAATAGAGGCCCCCAGTACCAGAACCTCCTATATTTGAACAATCCCCAAAATCCGCATTCAGTACAGGTGCTGACACATTTGACACATCAAAACAGAATGGTTCCGACTCGCTACGTTCGCTTATAGACCTTTCCCTAGAGTACCTACTGATGAGCACTTCCAACTGTGCTTCTGCAATCTTCAACGCTTCAGTGCGCTCCTGTGCGTCTTGTCCAACAGAAACACTCCTGTTTGCGATGCCAAATGCCCCACCAAGGACGATGCCAATAATTGACAATGCGAGCATGACCTCAATGATGGTGTCGCCTCTTTGCATGCTCTTCATTTAGTCACACCGTAAATCATAGCTATCAATATCTAGCTTCGTTGCTGCGCTTCCACGTGCGCCGAATGCAATAGACGCCTTCTGCCCTTCGATACTTTCTAGGCAAATGACAATCCCTTCATTCGTATTCTTTTCTATATAGCCTCGTTCCCCTGCCTCATCGACAGCATCGGTTATGTCATTTATCAATGAAATTGTGTCGCCTTCATCAGCGCCAAGTTGCGAGTCAACAATGCCGCCTACTTGTACACTCTGCGAATCAGACACACCGCTCCCGCCAAATTGTGAAAATATCCCAATCAGCCCATACGTTGTAGGCGTGCCATCAAGCGGCCGCAGTACTTTGGTTACGCGCAACCCGTAGAGCAAATCATATGGCTCAGTCGCATCAACAAAACTCCCGTCATTACCCGTCCGAGCAACCGCAATTGGTTGTGCAGAGGCTATCGAGCTGCTCGGCGTTAAATCATTGTCCTCGTAGCGTAAGCCCGCCATCGTATATACGTCTACTCGCTGCCCACGTCCTTCTGGTTGAAACTGAATGGCTTTCCCAATATATAAACACTGATTATTGGTACCGAGCGCGGCATCCGTATCAACAAACACTTCAGGACCAGAAGCGGTTGCACGACAGCTGACATTCTCGCTCGAAGGGTAATACCCCGTCGTCACGTCGTTCAAAATATCACGTATCTTTGCATCAAACTCGCGCACGCCTTGAGCGAACTGCACTTGCTCTTGCCGACCACCAATGGCAGTCAACGCAGCAAAGAAAATAGCAGCCGACACCCCTATAAAAATCAGCAACTCAACTATAGTATAGCCGCTACTCTTCTTCATAGATTTAGTATAGCATAAGCTTTATTTTTGACCTCTGTCAGAAATTAATTCAGGTAGAGAAATGTTTCGACATACCAGCTCAGCACAGATCCTGCAAAAAAATATGATACATACAGTCCGATGAGCAATAGCGGCCCGAACGGCAGACGCATCTTCAGATTCTTCTTTGAGCGCAATAATTTCGGAAACGCAACGAGCACTCCTAGCACTGACGCAACGCAGATGGCAAACCATGCTTCAAACGGTCCTGGCAAAAACAACCCCATGGCGATTCCAAGCGTGACATCACCGTCACCAATCCATTTACCCTTCGACAACTCGTGCAGGACAAAAAAGAACCCAGCAGCCACCGCGACAGAGAGCCCGACCGCAATCAAATCAGTGCCTAAGCGATGGTCGTTTGTTGCGATAACAATTGCACGATGCACACCAGCAAAAGCAATCAACGGATACACCAGCTTATTTGGGAGCAAGTACCAACGCAAGTCATAGACAAACAACGCCGCGGCCAGCACGAGACTCGCAAGCCACAAGGCGAGCAGTACTTGCTGGCTCAAATCGGTCAGAGCTCCAGGCCAAAACACATATGACCCAACAAATGCCAAGCCCAGTCCAAGCTCTATCAGTAGATAAGCAGGCGACAACCGCTTGCGGCAATAACGGCATTTACCACCTTGTGCAAGCCAGCTTACTACTGGTACTAAGTCGACTGCAGATAGACCATGGTGGCAATATGTACATTCCGAGCGCCCTTTCACCCAGTCCGTGCCCGCTTTCATTCTGTCTGCTAAGACAAGAGCAAAGCTGCCCAAAAGCATGCCAAGCACAAACGCATATAGTCCAAGAATAACTGTCATTATTCTTATGGTAACAGAAAAAAACAACACCCCCTAAAGTTTGGGGGTGTTGTCGTCTACTGTCTACTGTCTACTGTCTACTGTCTACTGTCTACTGTCTACTGTCTACTGATTATCAACACAGTAAGAAGCACCACCTTCGAGCCCAACGGCGATAGCGAAGTTTCGTCCAGTACCCGTACCACTTGGTAACTCACCTTCACAGGTGCCGCCTTCAGCGTAATAGATATTGTCCAACTCTACGGTACCACCACTGTAATCTGAAAATTCATATGGTCCACCGCCTGGCTTATCAAACGTGCCAGCTGGCGCATTATCTATGTAACGAGTCTGAAAACCGTCCGTGAATCCTGTCGCACCGTTTCCATTGCTAGGAACTGCACCTTCGTTATTACCAATATAATTATTTACTTCAGCAGAGATACGTGCCAAAACACTTCGACGTGCTTCGTTACGTTGGTTCTTTTGCAGCTGTGGAATCGCCACCAATACGACTGCCAAGATAAGCCCGGCAATAGCAAGCACAATCATCACTTCGATGATAGTAAAGCCTGAAGATTTTGTTATTTTACTCATTTTAGACATTCGTTTCCCCCTTATCGTGCTTGAATGTTGTATCTATACGAATCAATCATATGCTCTACGTGTTAAAAGCGCAAGCGTTTTATCAACTCGTGGTGCTATCTACCGATGTTTTGGCCAACAAGTCCATAAATTGGCAGCAATATAGCACTGACGATTATTATCGCCACGACACCAAGCACCACCATCAGCACTGGTTCAATGATGGTTGAGATAGATTTGATTTGATTATCTACTTCTTTTTCATAATAGTCAGCAGTCTTTTCCATCATTTTCTCTAGCGCACCTGAATCTTCACCAATCTTGAGCATGTTAGGTACAAGGTCCAAGAAGTTAGGGTCACCCTGCAATGACTCTGATAAAGCTTTACCGCCCTTTACCTTCTCTGTTGCATGATGGATAGATGCTTCAACGTGTACGTTATTGATTGCTTTAGCAGTGATGTCCAGCACCTGAATCAACGGTACACCGCTCGAAACGAGTGTCGTCCCTGTTCGTGAAAAGCGGGCCATATACATTTTGGTGAATAGTGGACCTACTGGCCACACACGTAGCTTCATTTTGTCAATCACCTGCTTGCCACCAAAAGTCCGCGCCCAGCGAGTCGTCCCAAATACAGTTGCAGCTATCACAATAACTAACACCCACCAATACGACGTCACAAAGCCAGAAATAGCGAGCAACATCCTCGTCACAAATGGCAGTCGCGCACCAGGGATACCGCTATAGAGCTCTTCCACTTGCGGCAAGACACTTACGAGCATGAATGTTACCACTGCAATCATCACTAAAATCACAATCACAGGGTAAATCATCGCACCACGCACTTTACTTGCAAGTTCGGCATCTTTTTCTTGCTGGTTCGCAAGCCGCTCAAGTGCCACGTCAAGCGTTCCTGACGCTTCACCAGCAGCTACCAAGCTTGTGAACACTTGGTCAAACACTCGTGGGTGCTCTTCCAAGCTCGCTGCAAATGGCTTTCCGCCTTCAACGGAGGCAATAACGTCAGTCAGTACTCCTTGAAACTTCTTGTTACTTGTCTGGTTCAGGACGGAGCGGAGTGATTGTACAAGCGGCAAACCGGCATTGATCATCGTCGAAAGCTGTCGAGAAAAGATAACTTTGTCTTTCGACTTTATCCGACCACCAATAAATGCAAGTGGGTTAGACTTATCTTCAACCGATGCTTCCAACAAAGCATAGCCCTGCCCCTTCAATATCTTCGCAACGGTCTTTTCGCTATCAGCTTGCAGCGTGCCTTCAACGCGCTTCCCTGTTGCCGGGTCGCGTGCAACGTATGAAAACATCACCATGTTAATACTCCCCATTTAAGAGAAACTTGATGCACCGCTGCTGTTGTGCAGTTGCTCATGCCCATTTTCCTTTTTCCATATTTCATATTTCTGCCCTACTATCCTCTCATCAGTCTATCAAGCTCTTCAATATCGACTGCAAAGTTGCGTGCTTCATCGTAGCTTATCGTGCCTGAATGGATAAGTGAAACGAGTGTCTTATCCATTGACTGCATGCCATAGTCAGCACCTGTCTGAATCACTGCATCAAGTTGGTGTGTCTTACCTTCACGGATAATGTTTCGTACGGCAGGCGTTGCGATAAGTACCTCTGCAGCAGCAACACGTCCACCGCCAATTGACGGGACGAGTCGTTGTGAGCAAATTGCCATCAAAATATTACTCAACTGTGAGCGAATCTGTGGCTGTTGGTGTGGCGGAAACACGTCAATCATACGGTCAATACTCTGTGCCGCACTGTTCGTATGCAACGTGGCAAAAACAAGGTGGCCCGTTTCAGCAATCGTGATAGCACTCGCAATCGTTTCGAGGTCTCGCATTTCTCCGATTAGCACCACGTCAGGGTCTTGTCGGAGCGAACTACGAAGTGCTGCGGAGAAAGAAAACGTGTCATAGTGTACTTCACGTTGCACCAGCACAGACTTCTTTGATTTGTGGGTGAACTCAATCGGGTCTTCAATCGTAATAATATGCGTCGCTTTTTCGTTATTAATCTTGTCAACGAGCGCCGCTAACGTTGTAGACTTACCCGACCCCGTAGGCCCTGTTATGAGCACGAGTCCTCTTGGATAGTCTGCAAATTTCTTCACAATCTCAGGCAAACCGAGTTGTTCTGGCGTCAAAATTTCATTTGGAATCAAACGCAGCGCTGCAGCTAAGTTGCCTCGTTCGTGGAACGCATTCACACGGAACCGTCCGAGATCACCAAACGCGAAACTAAAGTCAAATTCCTTGTCTTTGAGTAGAATCTGCTTCTGGTCATCGTCTAAAATAGCAAATACCAGTGCTTCAAGCACTTCTTCGGTTAAAATATCTGCTCCAGAAACTGGCCGCAATGACCCGTCTATTCGAAGCATAGGCGGCAAGCCAACTTGCAAATGCAAGTCAGATGCTTTTTTCTTCACTACTTCTTCGAGAAGA
>CAYNWE010000022.1:0-10899 GCA_964400855.1 uncultured Candidatus Saccharibacteria bacterium | reverse complement strand
GCGTCAGATTGACAGAACCGGTTGGTTGCAAACGCATGATGCACAGCTCACAAGAGCAATCCCAGAGATAACGGATTGCGGTTCATTGTTTATCGGTATCGGCACACAGATTCAAATACTTGTAAACGACAAGACATTTCACCCAGAGTTGCAGCATAAGAGTACGAGACGCTTAAAAGCAGCTGAAGTGATCGATAAAAAAATGAGACAGCTCATAGAAAACGAATATAGGACTCGTTTTAGCAGAGCATAAAACAAGTCCTATAGGTGCTGGTTCGCGTTAATTTATTTCTTGGCTGCTGGCTTTTTAGCAACAGCTTTTTTCGCTACTGGCTTTTTGGTAGCAGGTTTTGCGGCTGCTTTTGGTGCTGCTTTCTTGGTTGCAGGAGCTGCCTTTTTGCCACCGTTAGCTGCTTTTGCAGCTGCGTTTAGCTGGCTTTTCTTGCGAGCTGCTTTGTTCTTGCTCATAATGCCTTTTTTAACAGCAGTGTCGATAGCACTTTGTGCTGCGACCTGTGATTCAGATACTTTACTCCCTGAAGTGAGTGCAGACTGGAACGCTTTGATAGTGGCGCGCAAACCTTTTTTGGTTCGTGCATTCTTGACGCTTTTAGCTGCAGTTACTTTCACGCGCTTTTTAGCTGATTTGATAATTGGCATTGGTTGATGTTCTCCTCGTCCTGTGGATAACCCAGTGGGGACGTTGTTATTATTTACTTATATTTCACGCAATTATACCGAATATAGCCAGAGATGTAAAGTGAGCGGGGCAGGACGAGAAGCGCTACGCGACAAAAAACTAGACAACATTGCAAAAATAGTGGTACGATTATTACCGTAAGCGTATAAAACAAAAGTATAAAAATGCAAAATCCAGCACAATCACAAGTACTCAAAGCGTTAAAAGAAGCAAACAACGTATTGGTGACGGTTAAGAACGGGCCAACAGTTGACGAGTTAGCTGCTGCTATCGCGTTGACTTTGTTGCTGAACCGGATGAATAAGCACGCCATAACAGTCTTTAGTGGTCGCGTGCCGTCTATGTTGGAATTTTTGCAGCCTGAAATGGCGATAGATACTAATACTGACTCTCTGCGTGATTTTATTATCGCGCTGGATAAGTCTAAAGCTGACAAACTCCGCTATAAGGTAGAAGACAATGTCGTTCGTATATTTATAACGCCGTATAAAACATCGATTAGTGAAAAAGATCTTGAGTTTAGCCAAGGTGACTTCAACGTCGATGTTGTCGTCGCACTAGGGGTTGTTACAAAAGAAGACTTTGACCAGGCTGTCACCTTGCACGGGAGAATCTTGCACGATGCAACGGTGATTGCGTTAACAAAACAGTCGACACTAAGTCAGATTGGTGCAGTTAATTGGCAAGAACAACAGGCAAGTAGTGTGTCAGAAATGATTGCACGACTAACTGACGGCTTAGGTGAAGATGTGCTCGATGCACAGATTGCTACCGCACTCATGACAGGTATCGTGGCTGAAACAGACCGGTTTAGAAACAATTTGACGACACCAGAGGTCATGACAATGAGCGCAAAGCTTATGAGTGCTGGTGCGAACCAACAGTTGATTGCTGAAAAACTTGAAGCACCCGAAACAATTCCGGAAGCTCAACCGCTGTCATATGGCGCGGAGCCAGAACACGACGATGGCACGTTAGCAATTGCGCATTCTGCAGATGAAGTACAGAACATTCATATAGATGACGCTGGGAACCTTGCGCTGCCACCAGAATTTGTCGATGGACCGCCTCCTATGCCTCCTATGCCAGCACAGAATGATATGAACATGCAGCCACCTGCATATCAATACGGGCAAATGCCAGTGTTGAACAACCCAGTAGCAAGCCCGCAGTCAGATTTTAGGATTCCGCCTCAACCACTCGTACAAGATGATGATCATTTAAACGCAGGTCGTACCTATATGGAGCCAACGCAGCATCCAAGACTGTACGCAGAAGATGACAGCGGGCAAGTTGCCGCACAGCCATTATTTGATGGGTCACAGCAGCCGCTTAATACAGCTTTACAAGCAAGTTTTCCATCACAGGCGCAGCCGCTTGATGCAAGACACAAAGTAATTGAACCTCTCCCAGAGGGAGATGAACATGGCAGTTATGGAAAGCCATTTGTCCCACCGGTTGATCCGCCGGTTACGATTCCGACTTATACACCGCCGCCTGAAGCGCCAGTAGCACCAGCACCACAACCTGAACCTGCGCCATTTGTCGCTACTGAACAGCCGGTTGAGTCGCCAGCACCAGTACCACAGGTTCCACTTGTAGACCCACATCAGACGCTTGCTGATTTAGAGCATGCCGTTGGGAGCACACACGCTACACCACCAGCTCAGGCAACAGACAACGTAAATGATTTCTTGGGAACAACTAGGACGCCAGTTCCAGACGAGCCACAGCAACAGGTACCAACTGTTGCCCCACCTGAGGTTATCGCTCAAGAAGAGGAAACCGAAGAAGAGAAAAAAGAAGAAGAAAATTTGATCAAGATTCCAGATCAAACCGTGCCGCAACCAGCTCCTGAGGTGATCAACCCAAATGCACCACCGGAAGTGCCGCCACCGCTCATGCCGAGCCCGACTCAGCCACAGTTCTTTGATGCAGATGGCAACAGTGCTAACCCTTTTTTGAATCCAAACTAGTAGGGAAGACAAGTGTATAGCGCCGAGCGTGTAGCGTTTAGGGAAGAATAAGTACCGTTGCAAGTCTCTCTACTATTTCGCAATTCATGTTAAATAAAGGATACTGTCAGCTATGAATGGAATTTTACTCGTTGATAAGCCAGAGGGGTGGACCTCTTTTGACGTTGTGAACTACGTGCGCCGTATGGTCGCACGACTCGAGGGAAAGAAGCCAAAACATGTCAAAGTGGGGCATACCGGGACACTTGACCCTGCCGCAACAGGATTACTAGTACTGTGCGTTGGTAAGGCAACGAAACAGGTTGAATCACTCATGAAACAGGATAAAACCTACGAAGTTGAGCTCACGCTTGGCGTGACGAGCACAACGGGAGACAAAGAAGGTGAGTTAACACACTTTGTCCCGACAACTGATTGGGGGCAGCCGACAGAGGCACAACTGAGCGCGATATTGAAGCAGTTTATTGGTGAGATACAGCAGGTGCCACCAGTTTTTAGTGCACTCAAGGTGAATGGAAAACGTGCATATGATTTGGCTAGAGCTGGCAAGCCAGTTGAGTTGAAAGCACGAACAGTCACTATATATTCAATTGATTCAGTCAGGTATGAATACCCTAAGGTGTGGTTTACGACGCGTGTTGGAAGTGGGACGTATATACGATCGCTCGCGAAAGACATTGGTGACGTGCTTGGGTGCGGGGCATATATGAGTGAGCTCCGGCGTACCTCGATAGGGAATACAAATAGTGCTCAAGCATATGCAGTTTCAGCACTGACAGATGAGATTTTACAAAAAACACTTGTCTCAACAGAGTAGACGTGCTATAGTAATTTCCAACAATGACTGAAACTAAAGTAAAAAGCAATTCAACGAGCAGCGAAGCTGTCGCAAGTGTTGGGACACCTCAAGCACAAGTTACTGCCATGACAGCACGTATCAACGAATTGACTGAACACCTGAAAGTGAACAAAAAAGATCACATGGCTCGACGCGGTCTGCTCGCGTTAGTTGGCAAGCGAAAGAAGCTTTTGAAATATTTAGCATCGAAAGATAGTGCTGCTTATCTCGCGCTCATTAAAAAACTCGGTTTACGAAGATAATTTTGCGCCTTGCGCATCCTCTAGCTCCAGTGCTCGTTCACCGTATGCTTCATACGGCTCACTCCGCGCTTCGCAAGTGAATGCACAATGCATCAAAATTCTCTCAGTAAAAGTTCAAGACTAGTCCAGTACACTATATTTTCTTGTGACGCGTGCGTATCTTTTCTCTATACTGAGAGGTGAAATGTGCGGGCTAGAAGTAAATAACAAAGTAGATTCAGTGGTAGAGCACAGCTTGTACTCAACTCAACAATGAGAAGATCGTACAACCTGAACCCTGTTACTGAACTACAGAAAGAAAAGGATTAACAATGGAATCAGCAATCATCAACCCATTTGGGAAAACTGTGATGAGTGTCTCAACAGAACTATGCGGTAAAACGCTTACGCTTGAGATTAACCGTGTCGGCTTCCGAAGTACAGCATCTGTGCTTGCACGTTACGGCGATACAGTCGTACTCGGAACGGCAATGGTGTCAAACCGCTCAGTGAGCGGGATGGACTATTTCCCGTTGAGTATTGATTACGAAGAAAAATTTTATGCAGCTGGTAAGATAAGCGGTTCGCGCTTCATTAAACGAGAAGGTCGCCCAAGTGAAGAAGCGATTTTGATTGGCCGAATTATCGACCGACCACTTCGTCCGTTGTGGCCAAAAGGCTACAGACAAGAAGTGCAAGGAATTGCGACGGTATTAAGCACCGATCCTGGGTTCCGCCCAGATATGATTGCGATGATTGCCATGAGTACCGCATTTATGCTTACAGGTGCCCCATTTGATGGTCCTGTGGCTGGTCTTCGTGTCGGTATTGACGAGCAGGGTCAGTTCAAGGCGTTTATGAGTGCTGAAGACTACGACGCAAGTACGCTTGACCTGGTTGTTGCAGGGACAGAGTCTGGTGTCATGATGGTTGAGGCTGGTGCCAATGAAGTGACTGAAGAGCAGGTTATTGCGGCAATTGCATGGGCACAAGAAGCGATGCAACCAGCGATCGCCCTCCAAAAAGAGCTTGTTGCTAAAGTCGGTGTTGAGCCGCTTGCATACGAACTAGTGAAACCGAACGAAGATATCCAAGCTGCGGTTGACGCTTGGGCAAAAGGCAAGCTCGGCGCACACTTACGAGCAGAATATCCGAAGCGAAACCAATTAGTTGATGCACTGCGCGAAGAGATGCATGCGCATTTTGAATCGACACTCGGTGAAGAAGAATATGCTGCACTTAAAGGCGAATACGCTGAAGCTTTCCAGATGACTGTACACGCAGACGTTCGAGCGGGGATTGTTGCTGAGCGAGTACGCCCTGACGGTCGACAGATGACTGACATCAGAACGCTTTCAAGTGAAGTTGGATTCTTGCCAAGAGCACACGGTTCAAGCTTGTTCACCCGTGGGATGACCCAGGCAATGAACATTGTGACGCTCGCACCATTGAGTTATGCGCAAATTGTCGACACGATGGAACGCGACACTGAAAGACGCTACATGCACCATTACAATGCACCAGGTTGGACCGTTGGTGAAGTCAAACGACTTGGGTCACCAGGGCGACGTGAAATTGGTCACGGGTACTTGGCAGAGCGAGCTATCTTGCCAATGCTTCCTGACGAAGCTGATTTCCCTTATGCAATCAGAAGCGTGACTGAGATCATGAGCCAAAATGGTTCTACCTCTATGGCAGCAACGTGTTCTTCATGTATGGCGTTATTGAACGCTGGTGTGCCGTTGAAGCGCCCAGTGAGCGGCATTGCTATGGGGCTGATGATGGACGGAGACACACCGTATATCTTGAGTGATATTGCTGACGCTGAAGACTTTGCTGGTGACATGGACTTTAAGGTGACTGGTACGGAGAAGGGTATTACTGCGCTTCAAATGGACATGAAGGTCCACGGGTTGCCAACAAGCGTACTTGCGCAAGCACTCGAACAGGGGAAGCAAGGCCGAGCTCATATTTTGCAACATATGATGAGCGTTATCAGCACACCGGGCGCAATGAGCCCATATGCACCACGCGTTGAAAGTATCAAGATCAACCCAGATAAGATTCGTGAAGTGATCGGTAAGGGTGGCGAAACCATTCAGAAGATTACCGCTGAAACAGGCACTGAGATTGATATTAAGGACGACGGAACCGTCATGATTGCGAGCCCAGATAAAGAGAAGATTGACGCTGCAATGCAGTGGATTCGTGGCATCACTGAAGAGCCAGAAGTCGGCACCATCTACAAAGATAAGCCGGTGGTGAGCGTCATGGACTTTGGTGTTTTTGTACAGATACTACCTGGCAAAGACGGGCTTGTTCACGTCAGTGAAATGAGTGAAGAGCGAATCGCAAAGCCAAGCGATGTATTGAAAGAAGGCGACAAGGTGACGGTGAAATTAGTCGCGATTGACGACCGCGGTCGTTTGCAGTTGAGCATGAAGGCTGCAGCGCGAGAACTGAACAATTAATTAGGTAGGGTGGATGGATATGCAACGAAAAAGACTTGAGCTGAACACAAAACAGTCCATAGCGGCGATTGGTATATCGCTCGTCGTTGTCTATTTCGCGGCGAGTTGGGCGATTGATAGTGGCAAATTGGTGCCACATGTCATCGCCTACCTTAGCGCCTACTACGGAATATATTTTCTCGTAGAGCTCATTAAAAAACGGATGACCAATGACAAAACAAGCACAGCTCGACGAGCTAAAAAAGCTCATTGAACAGCGGCAGGTATGCCAGGAATTGGCAACTCAAGCAACGCAACTTGTTTTTGGTACGGGGAATAACGATGCAGACATCGTCTTCGTCGGCGAGGCTCCTGGGAAGAAGGAAGACTTGGGCGGGGAGCCGTTTCTTGGTGCATCAGGCAAATTTTTAGACGAAATGCTTGCAAGTGTCGGCATCAATCGACGAAATGTCTATATCACCAATATCGTTAAATACCGACCACCAGAGAATCGAGACCCAACACGCGAAGAGAAGGCAGCATTTTGGCCGTATCTCATAAAACAATTAACAATAATTAACCCAAAAATCATTGTCACACTTGGTCGACATAGTGGGCAAGCCTTCTTGAAAGACTTGCGCATAAGTGCCGATCACGGCAAGCCGCAACAGATAAAAGTTACTGAATCAGCAGAGACACCTTTGCTTATCTTACCGCTTTATCACCCTGCGGCAGCACTCTACAATGGAAGCCTTCGAAAGACATTACTGTCCGACTTCCAGATTGTGCCAAAACTATTACAAGAAATCTAAAGGAGAAATAATAAATGAATCCAAAAAATAAAGGAGGCGGCAATAGACCTCCTCAACAACAAAAAGCGAAAACAGGCATAGACACAAAACCACGTCCAAAAACAACGGACCAGGCACGGAGTGCTTCACGCGGTGAAGCGATTCGAGCACAACGACGAAGTCATGACGATGCAGCACGAATGATCGAGCAGTATAACCTATCTGAAGCGCCTGATATGAAACAACTTCGACGTGCAAACCAGATTGACGACCAGCCACGTCTTAAAATCATCGGGCTCGGTGGTATGGACGGCGGTGGTTCAAAGAATATGATGCTGGTTGAATACAAAGAAGACGCGCTTGTTATCGACGCAGGGAGCGACCTTGGTGTTGATTTGCCAGGTATCAACTATGGTATCTGCGACATCAGTTATCTTGAATCAATCAAACACAAAGTCAAAGGGTACGTGATTACTCATGGTCACTTAGACCACATTGGTGGCTTGCCGCACATTGTACCGCGAGTCCCAGCACCTATTTACGGGAGTCGGTTTACTATTGGACGTGTTGAAGAAATTTTTAACAACTTCGGCCTCCCAATGCCAGAAGGTTTCCGTTTACAAACGGTCATTATGAATGAGCGTACGCATGAAAAACTTAAAATCGGCGCATTCTTTGTCGAACTTGTAGGGATTACGCACTCTATTCCTGGGAGTACCTGTGTCGTTGTCGATACGCCTGTAGGGCGAATCGTGAACACCGGCGACTTCCGCCTCGACCCAAACCCACTTGACCACGAGAAAACAGATAGTGAGCGATTACTTGAACTTGGCCGAGAAGGGGTGTTGGCACTTTTGAGTGAAAGTACCACCACAGAACGAGCAGGGCGTACGCCGAGTGAAAGCACGATTGAACAGAGTTATGTCGACATTATGCAACGTTCTCCAGGACGTGTGTTTGTGGCTGTGTTCTCTACTAACGTGAACCGAATCCAGATGATTGTGAATGCAGCTGTGCACCATAATCGTAAAATAGCACTCGATGGACGAAGTATGATGAGCACGCTCGAAATGGCAGTTCGCAACGGCTTTATGAAAATCCCTAAGGGGACCTTTGTCCCAATTGCGAGTGTGCCTAATTTGAAAGATAGTGAAGTGATTGTCGTCTGTACTGGTTCACAGGGTGAGCCAAACTCTGCGTTGCAGCGTATGGCAGCAGGCGAACACAAGCACGTGAAGCTCAAAGAGCAAGATACGGTTGTACTCTCAAGCACGCCAATTCCTGAAAGTGGCAACGACGCGTTGATTGGCCGTATGGTTGATGATTTGATGCGAAAAGGTGTCCACGTGTTCCGCCACGAGACATACCAGATTGATGGCTGTGGACCGTTGCACGTTTCTGGTCATGCAAGTATCGAAGAATACCGCGACATGATTCAGATGTTGAAGCCGAAATTCTTTATCCCAATTTACGGAAGCTTCAGAAGTAAAAAACGACATATTGATATTGCACTTGAAGAGGGAATACCTCGTCTAAATACGGTAAATGCTGATAACGGTCATATTATTGCGCTGACTGAAAACAAAATGGAGATTATCGGTGAGGTGCCAACTGGCACGACGCTCGTTGACCAAACGGGTGCACTCGTCAACAGTGTGGTGGTGAAAGACAGACTGTTGCTTGCCGAAGAAGGTTTAGTGACGGTTATTTTGACACTCGATAAGAAGACTGGTCAGTTGCTCACGAGTCCAGACATCATTAGCCGTGGATTTATCTATATGCGGGATAACGAAGAGTTGATGAACTTGTTCCGTGCTGAGCTGAAGCGAGCAGTATTGCAGCGCTTTAAACGAGTAGACCTTGACCGGTTCAAAGCTGAGCTAAAAGACTACGTGACGCATTTCTTGTATGAGCAAACGCAGCGTAGCCCAATTGTGATACCGGTTATTAATATCATTGGTGGTGGCAAGCCTGCTGGGAACGGCAGTGGTAAGGGAAGTAACGGCAAGCCGCAAGCACCCGAGAAGACGCCTGAGCAGGTTGCAGCAGAGCAACAACAGCGGTTTGCTGATATGCGCAAGGCACTCCTTGGTCAAGACGCACGCACGGACTAAACGCATAAGCATAATTTCATAGACAATTGATTATTCGTGCTATGATTCGTCCATGAAGCGAATTGACGACATTAATTTTTCAAGCTTAAAACTGTCGCGGATATTCTACATAGTTAATAGAATCAATGAGCGCATTTTAAAGCCTAAAAGAATTAGTTTGTTTGTAATCGTAGCGAGCTTTAGTCTCTCAGCGTATCTCTACTACCGGTTACCAGATGAGTCTTGGCCACTCCTATTACCGCAGGCCCTTAGCCAGATACTCATTTTTTTGATTTGGGTCTTAGCATTTGAGTTCGTCGTTGGACTGTTTAAGGCTGCGTTCAACTATAGTTTGGTTACTAAATTCATGAAAGATAACAAGCTTATTTCGTTGGGTCATAAAGTTCCAACTGGTGACGACTACCCCTCAAACTCTAAGCTTATTAGTTCTATAATGCCGCCATCTGCTAAAGTTGCAAATATGTTTCAAGGTGTGCCTGAGTATAGTTTTACTATTGAAAGCTCAAACGGCCACGAAGTTAATCTGCTACAGTTCATATATCGAGTCCCCGGTAGGGTAGAGGTTGATTTTTATTTTCTTGCAGCTAAGGTTGTTCTTCGAAGAAATAATATGCCTCATATCTATCTTGATAGTTATAAAAATGGTCGATCATTAATGAAGATTGCTAAAAAAGAATCATTACGTCTGGAAGGCGACTTTGCTAACTATTTCAGAATGCATTATGCGATGAATGATGCAGCACCTGTTCGTGAAGTTCTTACCCCTGATGTGATGCAATTCTTAGTTAACGCCAGAGAACCGTATGACTATGAGTTTCAGGGTGATTCGCTCTGGATTATTGCTAAGGGGTATCATATGACCGAATATGATCTTAAACGAATCCTATATATAGCCGACAAGTGCGTAGACTCGATTAGCTGAGCTACAATTCGAATCATTGACAAAGCATAAGCGTTTATGTTAAAATAACAACGTTAACAATTCAATCTTTTCTAAGTGCTACAATATAAAAAGAGTAATGTAGCTAAAAAGGAAAAAGAGCAGTCCGAGTCGGCGGATTTATTCCGCGACACGGCACGATGAGAAAAGACGTAGTTTTTTCTCATTAGCGAAGCGAAATCACTATGGCAAAAAAGAAAAAACACAGCAAAAAAGCAACAAAAAAGCATGTAGATGTCCCGAAAGAACCAAATATGTTCCTACGTGGGGTGTTTGCTGTTTTGTTATTTGTGCTTGGATTCTTCTTGCTTTTAGGTGGGTTTGGACAGGGTGGGGCTTTACCGAAGGGCTTGTTTGAAGCAGTGTATAGCGTATTAGGTGGAGCTGCTTATCTTACGCCAATTTCTCTGGGGTTCTGGGGATTTTTTAAATTTAAAACCGAAGAACACAAAGTGCCTTTCATGAAAATCGCGAGTATGAGCACGCTGCTCATAACATTTGCGATATTACTCCATGCGATTACAGCAGAGTCGACAATCGGGTCCGATGGAGCGACGGTTTGGATCAACGGTAAGGGTGGTGCAATCGGAATGGTACTTGGCGATATAGCGCTCGGATTATTTGCAAAAGTATTAGCAATTATTATCTTTTTGATACTTACTATTTTGGCTATTTTTTGGACGTTCAAAATACCTTTGCGTGTGTTACTGCTGCCATTTATGCGACCAGAACGTGACGAAGACACGGATATATCTGAGATGAAACAGCGAGCGACTCCTCATGGGTTCCAGCTGAACGAAGGCGTGCCAGTTGAGCATAGTGCGCAGCGAAGTTCACTTAAAAATAGC
>CAYNWE010000021.1:0-11170 GCA_964400855.1 uncultured Candidatus Saccharibacteria bacterium | reverse complement strand
AGACGCAAGCATGTCGGTCAAAGTCCCAAGTCCAGGGCCAATCTCAAGTATTCGCTCACCCTCAGCAACTTCACCTGCTTCAACAATCATCTGAAGGATGTTCAAGTCATGTAGCCAATGCTGCCCAAGTTCTTTTTTCGTGTCAGCCACTACCAAGTACCGACAGCTCTTCTGAATGCAACTTGCCAACGTCTATTTGAGGCAATTGCAGTCGCACCCATACCTACCATTCCAATAGCAGCCAAAAGCAACGTTCGTGAAACAACCCCATCTTTAAAATCTCTTTTATCTTCCGCGGCGTTAGTTATTGCTTTTTCACTGTACGTGAACAGATATCCGTTGTCTGATAAACCGATTGTTGGTTCGACATTTTCATATAGCACTTCCACGCACGCAGAACTTCCGACCATACTCGCGCACGCTTCAATCTCTTGTGCCTGCTGCTCAAAACGATTATTGGTGCTTTCTATCCTGTCGTTTATTCCATACATGGCTAAGCCTGTGAGACCTAAACCTATACCACCTTTTATAATTGCGTTCATTGAGATGCTTTCTACGCTGTTATTTTTTAAAATTATTATTATTATACAATATATTTAGATTATAGCTAAGCAAAACTGCACAAGAATTCCCGATTTAGTTCTTTTACTTAGAATAAACAGCAATATAAAATAATCTATTCTGGCGGATTTACTCCGCCAATTTTGATGCCTATTTTGGGTGGGGAGCAGACGGAACGGGCAATTTACTTGACCGTCCCGCTCGATGAGGGGAGGAATCACCTCCCCTCATACGGTCCTACCACCATCCCTGCACCTGCCAAGCCGCATAAGCACCGCCCCAACTACCATATCGACCCGTTGCATAGCCTGTGCACCAACGTAGCTGCGTTATAGGGTTCGTCAAATAATCAGCCCCAGCGCTTGCCATCTTGCTTGCCGGTAGCGACTGGCATAGCCCGTACGCTCCTGAATAACTATTTGCCGCACCCGGCTTCCAGCCAGATTCTTTGCTCACAATATAGTCAACAAACCCAAAATCTGATTCTGAAATACCCGCAGCTGCCATCAATGAGGCCTTGTCACCTGACACAGAAACAGAAGGGTTAAAGCTTGGTGCGATAATCTTTGTCCCCCTCGAACGAATTTCAGTAACCGGGTTTCGCAACACAACTTGTTGGATTTCGCGACGGGCCGTTTCGACACCATTTTCTTCTGTTATCTCATACACGACTGCTCGTTCTCCGTTTATACCAGCCTGGTCAATTTGCGACTTACCGGCTTCAAGTTCAGCTGTATCTTTCGTTTCTGTGGCGTATGGAATAGGTTCACTGACGACGAGTGTTTTAACACCGGGACGATTCACGGAAATAAGCATATTCTGAGCAATTGCTGTCGTTAACTCAGGAACGACTGTTTCACCTACAGCTACGGCAACACCCTCTTTAGCGAGCAGTTCATCAACCGTATTTGCAGTTGTACGCAACAGTTTGATAGCACCATAGAGATTCAATTGCACTTCAACAGACCTATCAATCACGAGTTGCTCTGATACGGCAGATTCAAGCACATTCGTCTCAGCACGTTCAAAAGTCACTTCATCTTCCGGAGCAAGCTGCAAGCCTGCTTCTGCAGCAACGAGACGAGGTGCTCGCTGCGCCGTAAATAATACTCTCGTTCGATCACCATCAATTATTTCGACCGGACGGGCACGGTACACGTTTACTTGTGTATCATCTTCCAAAATCAGCGTGTCTTTTGACGGTTCAACGATATCCTCTGGAAGCAGATCAACATCTAGTCGAGTAATCAGATCGCCAATTGTTTGAGCACGTGTCGTGACAGTTCGCTGATCGCCATCGACAAATATATTTACAATTCTGGCATCAGACGCACCTTGTGTTGATCCGCCAAGTGCAACCGAAATAATAAGTCCTGCAAAAAACAAAGCGATAAAAGTGCTCACCGGCGCCAATAAGGGATGTCGGAGTAGAAACTTTGAACGCTTCGCGACCAGTTTCTTTTTTTTCTTAAAAGTTCGTATCAATTTTTTTTTCATAATGATAATGCGCAGCACTAAAATACAATAAAAGCGCACTATATATCATACCATCATTCATCAGATTTAAACAAATATGACCTCTGTTAGAGCTTCTTTAACGGAGCGATCGATACGTTCAATTTTTTAATGCCAGCTTTTTTAAAATACACGGCAACCATATCGTCATCTACTTCAACAATCTTTCCGACGCCGAATAGTTGATGTTCAACACTATCACCTTCGTTATAGTCTGGTACGTAGCGTGGCTCGTCATCAACACCTGTCGTCTGTGCATTTTGCGCCCACCCTACGAGTTCAGGCCTGTCAGATGTAAAGCTTTGTTCCCGTGATCCACTTTGCCATGAATAAGGGTTGGATTGTGCATAGCTACTTGTTTCTTCTACGTTTTCAGCTGATATTTCACTCAGAAATCGTGATGGTACGTTGTGTTGCTGCCCACCATACAGCATCCGAGAATGTGCATGCAGCATATACAACTCTTCTTTTGCTCGTGTCATACCAACATAACAAAGCCGGCGCTCTTCTTCCATTTCTGACTGGTCATATAGTGCTCTACTTTGTGGGAAAAGCGTTTCTTCCATTCCTGCCATAAATACAATTGGGAATTCAAGTCCTTTTGCAGCATGTAATGTCATAAGGATAACTGCGTCACTATTGAAATCAGCAGTATCAAGGTCACTGACTAACGACACTTCTTCCAAAAATCCAGCAAGACCAAGCTCACTATATTCTTTCGCAACACTGAGCAATTCTTGTACGTTTTCAACCCGAGCTTCACCAGCCGGCGTCCCATCGTCAAGATAATGCAAATAATCGATTCGGCGCAAGAGTGAATCAATCATACCCGCAACAGACGTATCATCCATAACAGATTGCGTAGACAATACAATGTCATACAGTTCGCTCAGCCCCTTCACCGCTTTCGCAGGCAAGCTTGGCAACTGTGCAGCCCTCCCCAATGCTTCAATCAATGTCAAGTTTTGTTCATATTGCCAGGCAAAAAAGCGCTGCAGCGAAACACCGCCAATCCCCCGCGTAGGAACATTCACAATTCGGTCAAAACTCACCCTGTCAGCTGGCTGAAAAATAAATCGTAAATACGCCATAACGTCTTTTACTTCTTTTCGGTCATAAAAGCGCTGCCCCCCGACAATTCTATACGGAATACTATAGTGCAGACATGCTTCTTCGATGCTCCGACTCTGTGCATTGGTTCGATACAAAATCGCATGGTCAGCATACCGACGCATCCCAGCAGACACAGCGTTTTGAACACGACGAATGATTGTCTCAGCCTCCGCTCGCTCTGTACTCACCGCAATTACCTGAATAGGTTTACCACTCTCTTGAGCGGTCCAAAGTTTTTTGTCACTACGTTGCACGTTTTTAGTAATAACGGCATGGGCACCATCCAAAATTGGCTTTGAACTACGATAGTTCTGTTCAAGCTTTATGACACAGGCATCGGGGTAGTCACGCTCGAAGTTTAATATGTTTCGAAAATCTGCACCGCGCCATGAATACACTGACTGCCAGTCGTCGCCAACTACAGCGATGTTTTTAGAGTCATTCACCAGTAGTTTCACTAATCGGTACTGTGCCGTGTTCGTATCCTGGTATTCATCTATCATGATATAGCGGAATTGCTCACGCCATCGACCACGAACCTGTTCGACCGTTTGTAGCAAATGTAGCGTTTTTGCAATCAGGTCATCAAAATCGAGCGCACCAGCGTCTCTGAGCGCTTTTTGGTAACCAGGAAAGACCTCTGCGGCTGCTCGTTGCACAGGACTAATTGCCTTTGAACGATATTCTTCAGGTGTGAGCGCATCGTTTTTTGCACTGCTGATAATACTTGCGAGTGTCCGCGGTGGAAACGTTTTGTCGTCTATTTGCAACCGTTTTATTTCCTGCTTCACTGCTGCCAAGCGGTCAGATTCATCATAAATAACAAACGAACGTGGCACACCAATATGCTCACCATCTTGTCGTAACATCCGAACACATATACCATGAAATGTTCCCATCCACGGCAAAAAAGCCCTGTTCTCTGCTTTGGCTCCAAGCAGATGCGCGATTCGCTCACGCATCTCTTTGGCAGCTTTGTTTGTAAACGTCACCGCTAAAATCTGTTGTTGATGTGCGAGATTGTTTGTCAGTATATGGGCAATTCGGTGCGTCAAAGTTTTTGTTTTTCCCGACCCTGCGCCAGCCTGAATTAGTAGTGGTCCTTCAGTCTGAAGTACCGCTTTTTGCTGCTCGCTATTTAACCCTTGTAGAAGATCTTGCACGTACCCTTTATTGTAACAAACGGCGAATGATTACTTGATGCTTTTTAACAAAGCGACGAGCTGGTCGTTAATGGTTTTATCAAGAGCATCCGCTGACCATGTATAGGTTGCGTTTGCACCCAATATTTTTTCGCTTGTGTAGTTGTGCACGTAATATGTTTTCTTATTCAATTTGGTTATATCTAAGGTTGCTGCTTCTTCGGTCGTGCCTTGTTTCTCTTCATCCCATGGGAGCAGGTTAAGGTTTTCTTTAGTCCAGTTGGGTTGCATAATTAGTGTTGTTCCGTCGTTTCCCAGTGTAAACGTGAACTGCTCCTCGGAGACAGCACCGTTTGATAACGTCTTAGAGACATCTTGATTATCAACACGTACCAATGAGTAGCTTTTTCCACTTTCGATGAACTTATAGCTGAACTCGTGATAAAAATTCTGGAAATACGTGATGCTCGCTAACGGACCTTCGAACCCTCTTCCACCTTCAAACGCCCGACCATTTATTAAACGAACACTCACGTCGTTAAGTTTAGAAAATGATACCTGTAAAAAATAAGGGATTTCAGTTTCGTACGATTGGTCATCGTAGCCGTTAATTTGCTCAACAGTGACCGTCCCCCAGCTTGTTGGATAATCAAAGCTCACTCCAAAAGCTTCATTCGCATAGGTAACTGTTTCATCTACAGCAGGGGTGCTAACAGCAGGTGAGACAGGCTCAGTCGCTACTGGCTCGGTTGCGACAGGAGCTGCTTGTTGTTCAACTTTGCCGAATATATTAAACGGGAGGTCAAAACCAAGGTCAAGTTTATCTGTATCGACAAGATAAAACAGCGTTCCGAAAAACGCCATTACAATAAAAATTACCGATATAGCCTTCGCCATTGGGTTCGATTTTTTTGCTTGTTTCACCGAAACAAAGTACTTTTTTGACGCAATCATTTTGCGCAAGTCGTCTTGCTTTTCCATTTCAACTGCAACAGGATCAATCACGGGCTTCTTTTCTTCAGTCGTGTCTGCAGATACTTCTTCTGTCTTTTTTTCAGCGCTTTTTTCCGTCGGTACGTCGTCAGATCCGGTCAATGGGTCTTGCTTCTCTACTATTTTTGCACCTTCGACTGGTACTACTGGTGCCGTATCTGTTTTTTTATCTTCAGTACCAACTACAGGTTCGGGCTCAGACTTCTCTAGTGGAGCGAGCACTTTTTGCTTCTCACTTGGAGGTGCTAACTTTTCTAGCGTTGGTGCTGGCTTTTCTTCTTGTTTCTGGCCGGTCTCTTCAACAGTTTCTGTAGCAGCAGCATCTGCTTCACGCACCATTGGGTCAGTTGCCATAGATTTATGGCCGACAATCATTGGCTTGCTGCCTATCTCAGGCTTTGCATCCTCTGGCTTTGCGATATCCATTACTTTTTTTGTTGTTGCCATATTTAGCTACTACGCTCCAAGCCTTGTTTGATGCACTCGGTAAGCAGCTTCAACAATTTGCGCAAATTTATGATAGTTCAAGCTTGCACCACCAACGAGCGCTCCGTCACAGCCTTCAAGTGTCAAATATGAATAAACATTGTGGTCGTCAACGCTGCCCCCATACAATATACGGACATTTTCTGCTGCCCGTGGACCATACAAATGCTCTACCTGCTTTCGAATAAAATCTATCGTCACCAGCACCTGGTCAGGCTTCGCGTACTCTCCAGTACCAATTGCCCACACCGGTTCGTAGGCGATTACTGATGCACCGACTTCACGTGCCGTCAGATGCATGAGCCCCGCGGTCAACTGGTTATGCAGTATTTGGTGAGTCTCACCTTCAAGCCGTTCTTGGAGCGTTTCACCAACACACAAAATAGGCATTAAACCGTTTCGTACAGCTGCCTGCATTTTTTTTGCAGCGATGTCGTCATTTTCGTGAAACACGTGCCGTCGTTCTGAATGCCCAACAAGCACATAATGCACAAGGTCACGCAACATAGCCATAGATACTTCGCCAGTATAGGCGCCAGCATCCATATAGTAGCCGTCTTGTGCTCCAAGACGGAATTTGCGACGATCAAGCTGCACGCTTAAAGGCTGCAAAGTGAGCACATTTGGCAACAATACAATTTCGACGTTCTGACGGAAACGAACGTTTTCTTCGAGTCGATGAAGATAGATACTTGCCTGTCCAACTGTAAAATGTTCTTTCCAGTTGCCGGCTATCATGATTTTTCTGTTATTACGCATATTGCTTAACCTTCTCTATCCCATAATACACTGACTCCCGGCAAATCGCGACCCGCCATGAGCTCTAAACTTGCACCACCACCTGTTGAGACGTGGTTAAACATGTCATTTAAACCCCGTTCTTCGATGTACGCAGAAGTGTCGCCGCCACCAAGCAAGCTAAACGGCCGATGTCCATACTTACCGACAAGTGCGTCGATCACTAATTCCGTCCCGTGAGAAAATGGTCCAACCGGTCCGCGTACAGCCGGCGTTTCAGTGACACCCATCGTGCCATTCCAGACGACAGTGTTTACAAGCTGTGTCGCACCAGCAATAAACGCTCCTGAAAACGGTCCAATATCTAATATCATTTCATCTTGCTTAACATGTGAAGCTTCATGCTTTGGACGTTTTGGATACGCTTCGATATCTGCTATTACATGCGCATCCCAGTCAACTATTCTCGTTTCTGCAGTTTTATCAATTTTCTTAGCGACAACTCCATCTTGAGGGAGATAAAAGACGAAATTCCTTTCCTTGGCAATATTTCGGACTTTGTTCATAATATCGTGAGCAGTATCCAATTCTGCTTCATCAACGAGGCTTTCACCTACTTCTACACCCTGAGCCTTCAAAAAGGTGTTTGCCATCGCGCCACCGATAACAACAATGTCAGCCGTTTCAATAAACTTATGGATAATATCAATCTTATCTGCGATTTTTGCCCCACCTATAATAGCCATAAGTGGTCTTGCAGGTTCAGCCATGACACGAGTTATCGTGTCTACTTCACGTTCAAGTAGCAAGCCAGCGACTGCTGGTATCTGTCGAGCTATCGCATCGGTACTTGCGTGCGCACGATGTACGACTCCAAAACCGTCTTGTACGAGCACTTCCACGCCGGTAGATTCAATAATACTGTGTGCGAAGTCAGCATCATTTGCTTCTTCTTCTGGATGAAACCGCAAGTTCTCAAGCAAAACAATACTACCTGGTTGCATCGAACGAGTCGCTTTTTTAACGCTGTCACCAACACAGTCACTTGTGAAGATTATGTCTTGTTTTAATAATTTACTTAATTCACGAGCTACATTTTTTAAGCTAAATTGCGTATCAGTAGGAGATTTAGGACGACCAAGATGTGAACAAATAACAATTTGACAGCCACGCTCTTGCAAGGCTCGGATTGTTGGTAAGCTTTGTTCAATTCGATAATTACTTGCAACGGAACCGTCTTTATTTTGTGGCACATTATAATCTGCACGCAACAATACCCGCTTGCCGTTTATATCGAAGTCATTGATTGTTTTTTTATGAAACATCCCACCATTTCCTTGAACTTATGCTTAAGTGTAGCGCTGTGCAAATATTATTACAATACTCTCACTTTTATAGTATCTGTCGTGCCAACAACACCAGGGTACTGTCCAGATGCCGTTATTATGGTATCCCCCTTACTGAGTAATCTTGTTTTCTCAAGCCAATTAGTAAGCTTAAACGATACATGTTTACTATCGGGACGGACAAAACTAGTAACGTCATACACAATAGCAAGCTGCTGTGCTACTCGTTTATCGCTCGTTACAGCAATAATTGGCTCTTTTGGGCGTCGCGATGACAGTTGAACTGCTGTAGCCCCAGATTTAGTCTCGGCAACAATTGCCGTAGAGCGTACTTGACCTGCAAGAGAAACAACAGCATCGCAAATAGCAGCTTGACGAGAATCATTCTTTGTCGGTTCATTGATAGCGGTTGTAGGTTGCTGATGTTTTTCAGTGTACATTACCACCTTTTTCATTGTTTTAACTGCGATTATAGGGTACTTACCTGCAGCAGTTTCTTCGCTTAACATCACACAATCGGTTCCTATAATGACTGCAGTAGCGACATCAGATACTTCAGCACGGGTTGGCTCGCTTGATTCGGTCATACTTGCTAACATTTGCGTTGCAACAATAACCGGTTTTGCATAACGTCGACAAAGCCCAATAATTTTTCTTTGCTCTACTGGGACAGCCTCTGCTAGAGTTTCAACTGCCAAATCGCCACGAGCAACCATTACTGCATCAGCAGCCTCGACTATATGCACTATGTTTTCGATCGCTGCCTTGGTTTCAATTTTTGCAATAATCTTTGCACTACAACCAAGATTATTAATAATTTTTCGTAAGTTTTTTACGTCATCTGATGTTTGAATAAAACTTTGAGCTATATAGTCGATGTCCTGAACGGATCCGTAGGCAATATCTTCTCTATCTTTTTTTGTAATGACATCACCACCAAAATCAGTGTCAGGAAGATTAATACCTTTACGTTGTAGCAATACCCCGTCATTATCAGCCCGAGCATACACGAGCCCGTCTCTAATATTCGTCACCGTAGTAAGGACTTTACCGTCATAGAGGAGAATTCGTTCTCCTCGTTTCACTTTTTTACTCAAATCATATTGTGTCGGTATAATTCCTGAGCGGTGATAATCTGCGCGATATTGAAATCGCAATTGTTGGCCTTCCTGAACAGGAATGACCCCATCAAAATCACCGAGACGAATTTTTGGACCCTGTAAATCTTGAATAATAGCAACTTCGCGCTGACACTCTTTCGAAGCTTTACGAATCCAAGCAATATGCTTTGTGCTATCTTCATAGGAAGCATGGCTAAAATTTAGCCGGAGTCCATCAGCGCCTGCTTTCACCAGTCCGAGAATACCTTCATAGCTGTTTGTAGCGGGCCCAATCGTCGCAATAATTTTTGTACGTTTAAATTTTGAAAAACTTAATACTTGGTGTTGGTTTGTTGATTTTGTATCCATGTAAATATGTACTGCCAGGCCTATCGACCAAGTTCTACTTCTTTCTTATTAATATCTATCGTTGTCTTAACTACAGTATCAGGAGCTAATGAAATACTGTCAATACCACACTCGACTAAGAATCGAGCAAACTCTGGGTAGTCAGACGGTGCTTGACCACAAATACCAATTTTAATGTGTTTTTCTTTTGCTATTTTAACTACGTGCTGAATGAGCGCCTTAACTGCACCATTATTCTCGTCGTAGACGTGTGCAACAGTATGGTTATCTCTATCTACACCTAACGTCAGTTGTGTCAGATCATTAGACCCAATTGAAAAACCATCGAATAACTCAGCGAATTTATCAGCCAATATAACGTTGGACGGTATTTCAACCATTACGTAGAGCTCGAAATCATTTTCGCCTCTACGCAAACCTGTTTCTGCCATAACTGCTTGTACTTTTTCAGCTTCTTCGATGCTTCGACAAAACGGCACCATTGCCTTGACGTTTGTCAGCCCTAATTCATTTCTCACTTTTAAAAATGCCCGACATTCAAGTTTGAATGCATCCCGGTAGTCATCGCTATAGTACCGAGAAGCACCGCGCCACCCTATCATCGGATTATTTTCTACTGGTTCAAACTGCGTTCCGCCAATAAGATTAGCGTATTCATTTGTCTTAAAGTCACTAAAACGCACAATCACAGGGTTTGGATGGAAGGCCGCGCCAATCATTGCGATGCCCTCTGCGAGTTTATCGACAAAATATTCAGACTTATCATCATAGCCTTTTGTGAGTTCATTTATTTGAGCGCGTACTGCCTTATCTTTCAGTTTGTCGAAATGCATAAGAGCCAAAGGATGAATCTTTATGTGAGAGTCTATGATAAATTCTTCACGTGCAAGTCCAACACCATCATTTGGTATTAATGAATAGCTAAAGGCATGATCTGGAGAACCGATATTCATCATTATTTTAGTCTTAGGCCTTGGTACGTCTTTTATGTCAGTCTTCTCTACTTCGTAGTGCAGAAGTCCTTCATATACCTGTCCTTCATCACCACCAGAACCACAGCTAACGGTGACGTCTTGCCCGTCTTTGATTAACTCTGAAGCGTTGCCTGTACCAACTACGCATGGTATACCTAATTCCCTAGAAACAATCGCAGCATGACATGTCCTGCCACCTTTGTCTGTTACAATCGCGCTGGCAATTTGCATAATTGGTACCCAATCAGGGTCAGTCATTTCTGTAACCAATACATCCCCAGCCTTAAAGTCATCAATGTCTTTAACACTCATTATCATCGACGCTTTACCTGAACCAATTCGGTTACCCACACTCGTGCCTTTTACAATAAGATGGCCCTCTTGCTTGAGCACATACTCTTCTATGGTGTTGTTGTCTCTTCTCGATTGAACTGTCTCTGCTCGTGCCTGAACAATGTATAATCTCTTATCATCTTCGTCCAATGCCCATTCGATGTCCATAGGATGGCCATAATGTTCTTCGATTTTCATGCCCCAATCAGCTAGTGTTCTCACTTGATCGTCATTAATTGAGAATCTTTCTTGATCGTTTTTAGTTACAGCTATGTTTTTTGTCTTACTCCCGCCTACAGGAATCATTTTCATTTTTTTGGTACCAAGATGGCGCTTTAAAATTGCCCGCGTTGGTTTAAAAACAATAAATTCGTCTGGGCTCACGTGACCTTGGACGATGTTTTCGCCTAAACCATAAATAGAACTAACGACAACGGCATTTTTGAAGCCAGACTCTGTATCAATGGTAAACATTACGCCAGCACACTCCGAACGAACGG
>CAYNWE010000020.1:0-11281 GCA_964400855.1 uncultured Candidatus Saccharibacteria bacterium | reverse complement strand
GATAAATTCTTCAATGACTTCTAAAATTTCTTCGGGGTTTGCAATGAATTTTAACTTCTCGTTAACAAACGCATAAAAGCCCTCGTTGCTTAGTTCTAGATATGTTATTTGTGTATTATATTTTTTATTTAACGCACCTAAAATAGGCTCCACACCTTTAACTAGCACCTCATCGGCATCTATGCCAATTCGATAGCGCATGCTATTCGACTCAGATATTCTGTGTTTATTCATACATTATTTTTCCTCGTTAACCTTAAGCTCCAATTGGACAGGCCACCAAAGTAACTTTTCAACATCAACATAAAACTGGCCCTCTTCGCCAAATACCACAACGCCTTCAGCCTCGAGATGTTCTTTCTGCGTTCGCCGGCCACCATGGTAACCACTCGCCAATCCACCCTTTTTATTGACCACCCTGTGCCATGGCAGTTCTGGGTCACCGAAATGAGCAATTCCGCCGACAATTCTAGCAGCACGCGGACTCCCGCACAAAGCCGCCAGCTGTCCATACGTCATTACTCTCCCTTCAGGGATCTCGCGCACAATCGCTTCGACACTATTTTTGAGATTTACTTTTTTCATCTTTATAGATACCTATACCAGCACTGACCACTGACACCGCAATACTGACATTTACCAGAAAATTTAACACTGTAGACGTGTCTTTTATAGCATGCATGCGTGACTTATCTTCCTTCGTCGGCTCTGCCAGATTCATACTCCCCACTGCGTCATATGCCGGCAGCAAAACGGTAAAAAAACTAACTCCGGCAAGCCCAAGCCCAAACAAGGCACTTATGACCGCTACTTTATAGCTTCGACGCAAACCGAGGAAACTTTTTTTCATAGACTCGACTTATTCACTCGACTCTTTGCTTCATTCGCAACAGATTTCATAAAATTCTCTAGTGGCATTGTCGATTCATCCTGTACTTTCATATCCTCACGGATTCGTGGCGTCACATTACCCGTCTGTATCTCTTTTTCTCCTACCACGAGCACGTACGGCACTTTCCAGGTCACGCTGTTTCGTATCTTCTTTCCGACTGACTCGTTGTCGTTATCTACGACGATTCGTAAGCCGAGTTTCGCCCCCATCTCAGCTGCTTCTCGAGCAAATGTTGTCGTGACATCCTCTTGATTAACGGTGATTATCCGCACTTGCTCTGGTGCAATCCATACTGGGAATTTGCCCGCCGTATGCTCAATATATACCCCCAAAAACCGCTCAAAAGAGCCAAGCAGTGCTTTATGTATCATCACTGGTCGCTGCTTATTCCCTTCGTCGTCAACATACTCCAAACCAAAACGTTCTGGTTGCACGAAATCCAACTGCTCGGTCGCAAGCTGCCACTCACGCCCAAGCGCGTCAGTCGCCATCACATCTATCTTCGGACCATAGAACGCTGCATCACCTTCGCTGATTGAATAATCAAGTTTTAACTTCTTCGCTACTTCTTCGATAGTGTTTTGCGCAGATTCCCATAACGCCGGGTCCCCGAGATACTTATCAGAACTGTCTCGGAAACTTAGTCGCGCCTTCCACTTCAAATCAAACACCGCATACATATCGCGTATCATAGTCATGATAGCGGTAAACTCTGCCTCAATCTGGTCAGGTCGACAAAACACATGCGCATCATCCTGTGTCGCACCGCGGACTCGGATAAGTCCATGTAGCTCACCCGCTTTTTCGTCACGGTAGACAACCGTATTCTCCATATATCTGATTGGCAGGTCTTTGTAGCTTCTTGGTAGTGACGCATAGATCTGCGTATGGTGTGGGCAGTTCATCGGCTTCATCATGAACTCATCATCACTCTCAAAGCTCGTCACACTAAACCGCTCAGGGTATTTATCATAGTGTCCAGACGTCTTATAGAGGTCTACTTTCGCCATATGCGGTATAGAGACACGCTGATAGCCGGCAGCCCCTTGTAGCTCCTGCGAAAACTTCCCGACTTCTTCGCGCAACACTGTTCCGCGCGGGGTAAACAGCGGCAACCCCGACCCAACAAGCTCAGAGAACACAAACAAATCAAGCTCTTTCCCGAGCTTTCTATGGTCACGCCTTTTTGCCTCTTCAAGCATCTGCAAATGCAGTCGTAGCTCTTTCTCGGTGGCAAACGCAACCCCATACAGCCGCTGCATCTGTGCATTTTTCTCGTTCCCTCGCCAGTACGCTCCCGCCACGCGCATAAGCTTGAACGCCCCTACTTTTCCAGTATCTTCGACATGCGGCCCTCGGCACAAATCAGTAAACGCACCATTCGTATAAAAAGAAACCTCGCCAATACCGGTTTTACCGGCACTGACACCACTGATCCCTGCTGGCAACCCCATCATTGCGCTATCAAGCTCGCTTGCGAGCGTCGTCCCCTCTCTTCTCAAATCATTCAACAGTTCTAGTTTATAGGGCTGCCTTGCTTCCTCTGCCCACTCCATTGCATCAGCGATAGACTTCATCGTCTTAACAAACGGCTCTTTTGCACCGATCACTTTGCGCATCTCAGCTTCAATTTTCTCAAAATCATCTTCAGAAATAGTCACGCCAGGTATATCTATATCGTAGTAAAACCCATGCTCCACCACTGGACCAACCCCTAGTCGTGCTTCAGGCCAAAGCGTCGTAACGGCTGTCGCCATTATATGTGCGAGCGAATGTCGCATTGCGTCTAAATTTTGTGGGTCAGCCATCTCTTTGTCCTTTCGGCTTTTATGAATATAAAAAACGCACGTTTATTGTCCAGCATTGCTGCTTATAACAATATTGTGCGTCTCGGTCCCTTCTTCGCGTTCGCTTCGAAGGGCAAGCCTTCGTAATTTTAGCGTGTCATGGGAGGTTCCACCTCGACTATTACTCTTGTCAGCATGTTGATATCTAGTATTCTGACCTTGCCCTAGAAAGTTCCGCGGTTGGTGAAGCCGCGTCATCACTTAGCCACATTATAACATCGTACCTTCCAAAAAGTTAAATACTGTATATTCTGCAAGATACAATTAACCTTTAAACTATTCATCGTTAAAGTCAGATTTATTCTGTCTTTAACTATTCCTTTATCAGGAAAGAGCAGCCAGAGCGATCCGTCTATTTGCGGGCTCTAAAGCGATGAGAAAACCTATCTCGGTTTTCTCATATAGCTTGCGTAATAAAAAAGAGGAACCTGACTTTTACAGATTCCTCTTCGTTTGGTTTGTGCTCTCTCGCAACTAAGCACAAACCGACTGTGGATTGGTGAAAAACCTCTCCCAGAACTCCCTCACTACAACTAGCATACATGAGTTAGTAATATAATGCTAGTAGATTTTTACTGGCGTTATCCACACACTGTGGGTAACTTTCCAAAATATATCATAACTGGTAACCCCCGCTCAACCCCCATTCATCTCATGATATATTTTTGGATAGCTTAAACTGATGCGTTATAATACTACACATTGGTTAGGGGCGATTAGCTCATTTGGCTAGAGCGCCACATTGACGTTGTGGAGGTGAAAGGTTCAAATCCTTTATCGCCCACCAACTAAATAGAGTCGGACAATGTTCGGCTCTTTTTAGTTGGTTTGTGTGGATTTGAACCGACAGGCGAAGAAGCCCTGTGGGCTTATGAGTTTTCCAAGCTTGGCCGAGCCAAATGCTTTAGCTCTTTGGTGAGCAATAGGGCGCAAATCCTTTATCGCCCACCAATAAAAGAGAACCGGATTTTCCTGGTTCTTTTTTATTGTTTGACTGCAGGATTTGAACCGTAAGCGAGGTACGCCGCATGTCTATCGAGGAATTATTGCTTTGCTTAAGCGAGCGTGCTTAGGAGTAGCACGTTGCCGAGCGAACATAGATAGTCAAATCCTCTATCGCCCACCAACTAAATACAGTCGGACAATGTTCGGCTCTTTTTAGTTGGTTTGTGTGGATTTGAACCGACAGGCGAAGAAGCCCTGTGGGCTTATGAGTTTTCCAAGCTTGGCCGAGCCAAATGCTTTAGCTCTTTGGTGAGCAATAGGGCGCAAATCCTTCAAACGCCCACCAACCAAAAGAAGCAGTACTTAACCTGGCGCTTTTAATTTATTCAAAAGTTAATGGTGCGGTCATTTCCTGTGATTCTGTTGGCGAGTGATAATGCCAGATATCATTCGATAATCCGCGGGCACGACGTATCGCGCGTTCAAAAAAACCTATATACACTCTATGAGTACTTCCTAAGTGGCGTTTCTGGAATTCACGACTCATAAATGGAACCCACGAGGCTGAAGGTGATTCCGAGTTCCACCGTCGTAAAATTGCTAATCGATTCTTTTCATCAACATCTTCTGCTGTGAGAGTTGACCTTATCTCAGTCCTGAAGCCCTCGTCAGAAATTGTTTGTCTACCATTAGTATTTACTAACTGAAGATTATTATAGTTATAAAAGACGCCGTGAATATTTATTGGAAGTTCGGACCCAACTCTAAACTGCGCCAGAACATCAGGAGTGACATGTTCGGGGTTAAACCGAATCAGCTCTGGCATTACAGGCTTACCAACAACATATTCTGGCCCGCTAAATCTGTCTGTACTCATAATGCGCTCCCTGCTCTTATCTTTACCTAAATTCTAGCATACACAACAGTCTTTAGCTTTGACGCAACCGCATCATGTACTACAAGTTATGGATACTACCCAAGGTATACATTTACAGGCGAACCATCTTCACACGACTCAAGCGATTCATAAATCATCCCGCCAAGTACTTCTCGTGCTTCCTCAGTCGTACCCGCCAGGTGTGGTGTACAGACAACATTTGGCAAGCTCGCAAATCGCTGCACCATAGTCATGTCATCTTCTACCTGCTCAGGCTCATGCTCAAACACGTCTAGTCCAGCCCCAGAAATCCTACCTTCTTTTAGTGCATCGTACAGCGCCGATTCATTCACCACTCCGCCACGACCAACATTAACCACAATTGCCGTCTCGCGCATGAGTCCTATGCGTCGCGCGTCTACTAAATCACGAGTTTGTTCAGTTATAGGGCAACAAACTACGACAATGTCTGAACTAGACACCAACTCATCAACCCGCTCATCACTTGAGCTCGAATTGACGTGAATAACTTTTACATCCCATCCACAGAGTAGCTGCTCTATTTTCTTACCAACATTGCCATAGCCTATCAACCCGACAGTCTTACCCGACAGCTGCCTGCCAACAGGTAGCTCTAAGCTCCAGGACCCATCACGTAATTTAGCAGTCTCAGCAGATAGGTGTCGATACACATCGAGCATCAACCCCACTGCTAGCTCCGCAACGGCTTGTGAATTATATCCAGGACAATTCATCACCGTCACACCTAACTCTTTTGCTGCTTCCATATCTATAAAAAAACTAGCCCCTACTGCAGGTATAGCCACATACTTTAGTGTTGGACTTGCTTCAAGCACTTCCCTGCTAAAGCGAACAGAATACGAACTAGCACCTTCTGCATCTTTCAGGCGTTCTATCAACTCCTGCGTTGATGTCGGCCGATTGCCATAAACAACCCAAGGTTTTTTGCTATCAGCAATTCGCTTGTTCAGCGCATCACTAATTGGCTCAGCGATAACTATTTTCATCTACTTTCATCCTTAGTATCATTCGGAAACGATGCCACAATTTCTGCGTAGCAAGACTTGCACAGATGATACTTTCGCACCATATCGTTTTCATTAGGCGGGCTCAAAAGAATACCGCCAAAATCAACAAGCTCATCAGTACATTTGTCACACTTTGGTGATAGTGCCATTAGTTTCTTCTATACTCCTCACATAATCGTATCATGTGTCGCAGGTTATGAATGCTCGCCAGTGTGCCGGCAATCGGGTCGCCAGACTTGAACTGGTGCCGTAAAAACGCTCGCGAAAACCCACTCGCACATGTATAGCAATCACACGTCTCATCAATTGGTAGAGTATCCAGCTTAAACTGCTCATTGGTTAGGTGTATTTTTTCAGAAGTTGGCTCTGCATCAGAAGCGGATACGTGGGATGGTGCAGTCTGGGATGAAGTCCGAGCATCGGAGCGGAGGCGTGCGTCCGGTACGTCGAGCACCGAAGACGCAGGACTTCGCCCAGAATGTGCATCTGCACGGCGCCAAACCATCCCATGGCGCGCATTGCGTGTAGGAAGAACACAATCTAGCATATCAATCCCATTCTCAACCGCAACCTTCAGATCCTCAGGCGTCCCCACACCAAGCAAAAACCGTGGTTTATCTGCTCGATACAGTGGCGCCAACGCGCTTAAAACCGTCTCCATTTCTTCCCGAGTTTCGCCAACTGACAACCCACCAATCGCTATCCCGTCCACATCACTGTTTTGTATTATTTCCAGGCTTTGCTTTCGTAGTTCAATGTCCAAACCACCCTGCACAACACCAAAAAGCAGCGGCCTGTCAGTCATATCTTTCGTCAGTCGCTTAAACTCCACAATACATCGCTCTAGCCAACGGTGCGTCCGGTCAAAAGCATCTTTTACTTGCGCTTCCGTCTCTTCACCAAGTCCAATCAAATGGTCAAACGCCACAATCATATCCGCACCTAGATCAAGCTGTATCTGTATCGACTTTTCTGGGGAAATAAACCGTTTATCACCCGTTTTTGGGTCTTTAAAATGCACACCTTCTTCAGTTATCTTTGTGTGTTCACCCAGCGAAAACACCTGGAACCCACCAGAATCAGTCAGCATCGGCCCCTTCCGGTTCGCAAACGCATGCAGTCCACCTAACTTTTTTATGACATCTTCACCAGGGCTTAGGTGTAAATGGTACGTATTAGCCAAAACTATCCCTACCCCTGTATCAATCACCTGTTGAGGGGTAAGTCCCTTCACCGCGCCTCTAGTACCGTCAGGCATAAACGTCGGCGTCAAAACATCGCCAGCTCGGGTATGCAACACCCCTGTTCGTCCATACTCCCCAAATGTCGATTTTTGTTCAAAAAACACTGCTTTTACTTCCCTTTTTCCGTATTTCTTAATCTATATTTCACTCTGCAGCTACACTCGTGTGCTTCTCCGCCCTCGTGCAGCCCTCTAAACCCTACACGCTCGACGCATAGCGCTTGTTTCCAGTCATCATAACAGAGGTAGATAAATTACACAACGAACAAATATTGACAATACGATGTTTATATGTTAACATAAGCGTGTTAAGTAGAGGTAACCGTTTGAAGAATTCAAACAACTCGCTTGATGGATTTGCGCTTTTCTACGAAGAGCTCACCGCGGTCCCAACTGCACGGAAACGTGTACGAAGACCACGACAGTCCAGCAAGCGGTCTTAACGGTTTGGAGTAAGCAATTACTCCCAGGGAGTGGACGAACCGGCCCCAGATGTACAGCGCACCTAACAGTGCAAAGTCATCTGGGGTTTATTAGTTTCTTCTCCCTTCTCCCTATTCTTTCCCACAGCTTTCCACCACTTATCCACCGGCAAAATCATAAGCGTCATGTCAACATGTTGACATAGGTAACCACATTGCTTATGCTTTATGTATGCAATGCCCCTACTGCAAAAACAGCACAAAAGTCACCAACAGCCGCTCTAGAGCCCAAGGTACACAAATATGGCGACGTCGCACATGTAAAAACTGCGCTCAAATTTGGACCACTTTAGAGTTTATCGACCTCAGTACAAGCCACCGTGTCAGTGACCAAAAAAACATCCTAGAGCCCCTCAGTCGGGACATACTTTTCTCAAGCATAAAAGACTCACTGCAGCATAGAAAAACCGCCCTAAGCGACGCTACAGCCCTCACAGACACTGTTTTAGCCCGCATATTACGCTTAAATCAGGCCATCATCCCAAAATCGGAAATCATCACCCTCACCGCAGATGTTTTAAAGAAATTCGACAAAGTCGCTGCTGCCGTTTATACAGCAAAACACAGCGTATAGCGCAGAGCGTTTAGCGGATAGGCCGAAAAATATCTCTAGCGTGTTTAAGCAGCCAACAAATCACGGATGACACGCTGGTAGTTGCCCGAGCTATCTACCGTAAATGACCCGTCAGCTTGAAACCTTATCTCGCCAACTTCTTTATAGTCACTCAATCCTTCTGGCATATCCGATAGTTTGTGGATTTCACTCCCCACGCTTTCACTCTCAGATATTAGCAGTATGCCTTTATGTTCAGTTGATGGCTGAACAAGAAAACTCCGTGATAAACACTCATATTCATACTCAGTATTTACTTGAAGATCGTGATTAACTAACACAGCATCAATACTTGAATTAAATACTAGCGCAGGATGCACAATCTCATTTAAATAGTCGCCGTTCATACCGATGTTATACGAATTTCTACACGCAAACGTAGCAACAATCTTGTTTCTTAGATCAAGTTTTTGATAACGGGCTCTCTCATTCGCCCAAAGCAACCCGTAGCTAGAAGCAGCTTTTAATGTTTCATACCCTGAACTCGCCCCATAAAAAAGCATGGCTGACGCTGATTGTCGCTCCTCGTCTTTTCTCAAACTATTTCTTGTCACATTAGTTTGTTCGCGAGCGTAAGATTCAGGCGATGAAACAATTCCAGGTTTGATACCATTTACAAAATCTAGGCAAACTTTCCACCCTTCGTCAGTTGTAGATGCGTTCTGTAACGAGGGCCGGAGTGCGTTTGCCGCCAATACAGGATGTCGCTCATCTTGAAGCGCCAACCCTGCAATAACCGACCCAATTCTCATATCAAATACGGAACGAGTAAGGTGTGTGTAGCTATCGAATTCACCTCCAAATGACGACAAAACAGAGCTAATATCTTCTCGTACATCCACAGACCTAGTCATTAAACAATTATACAATATTTATATATTTCTGTAAATATTTAACTCTTGCCAACCATGCTTTTAATTTACCTTTTATCGATTCTTAAAATGAGTGCGCGTAATCCTACCAGCAGAATAAACCAGAACATAACATCAACAAAAATCGCCGTCGTGTCTATAGTGTGCCTACCGTAATTCGCAACTGGTGTCCCGTCTATATATTCTGGAGAGCAACCGGTAGATTGTACGCTACGCTGCAAATAAACAACTGGCATGCCTCGAGCATCCCTATTCTGTACAGGATATTCGCGTGGTCCTGTACATCGGTACTCATCACCCATACGAGCAACCAAACCGGTCAACAACGTTATCAAAACAGCAAAAACCAACAGTATTATTAACGGAAGTGTTAAATGAGCAAAAAGCCTCTTCTTCATACTGTGGCTAGTTTAGCATATAGGACGCAGTGTCTAGAGAGAAGGCTGAAGGGCCGAGGGAGAAGCCTGCATCTTAGCTCACAACGATTAATGAAGTTTAAATCTAAAATTTTAGTTACTTGAACTGATGTATTTCGCAAATACTAAGTAGTCATAACGGTGCCGGTATCAAATGCTCCGGTTGTCATAATATGGCCAATTCTCATTCGCATATTTCCTGATAGAATCTGGCTTTCCCAGTCATAAAAAGGGGTTCTCTCCCAGCCAGACAAATCATCCAATCCGTGCCTACTGTACCTATGCATGCTCTCAGAACAATTCAGAAATTCTTCAGGATTAAACATTTCTGTTACTAGAAGTTCTCCATCCAAAAATAGATTTGCTGAGCCATATGGTCGGCGATCTCCGAGGTTATGGGCCCTATTTTTAAACCCTATGCGTTCGTATTGTGATGTTTCAAGACCATCAAGAATAGTCAGTGTGATTATTCGAGGGCTTGGCTGCCTTAGCTCAAAAAAGTCTCCTACAATAAGCCTTCCTGTAAGATACTTTTTTTCTAAGTATGGGTGGGTATGCAAGTATTCACCCCTCAAGTATTGTTCTGGGGTGATGAGTCTTCCAAGTTCAGCAACTAACTGCCCTAAAGATGGCCAGAGCTGATCACTTGCGAAGACTGTTTTTTCTTCTGTACCACGGATATTTTCACCGACCTCAAACAAAGCACTCATAAAACAAAAAATACCACATATTTAGTATTTTGTAAATGCTTAGCCCTCAACGCTGGAAGAAGCTATACCAGCTATTGAGCTAAGTATTTGGGTCTGTGATTCATTTGGTTACGATTTATTCAGCGTTTGGCAGTGATGCTATAACAAACTTTGAATCATCTTTATCAGAACTAATGTTTTCTATTTCATGCGTTTCTTCAGAAGAGGCAACAAAGCTGTTTTTAAATCCCTCGAGTTCATTCAACCAATCGATGACTAACGTTCCTTTTGAGGTAGTTATACCATAGTACTGTGCTTGGCTGGTCAATCTTGAAATTTCATTAATCACCAAGCCGTTAGAATCATCTAGCTTAGCAGCAGCATAAAAATTTTGTAAATCAGTACCTGATGCTTGATTTTGTCCGCCTATATAAAAAGTCGATACAGTTGGGTCATAAGTTATAGAGATCCCAGCTGCATACTTATTACGGTCAAGTAACTTTACAATACTCTCAATAGTAACTACTCTCACAAATCCGTCATCTAGTCGTACTGCCAGCAACGTGTCGGCTGGTGGATCAGTATCTTTGGCGACCCAGTTTTTAAATATTGGCTGGGTTATAAATAAATATTCATCACTCGCACCTATCACTTTAATTGGGGTTTCTTCATAACTACCATTTTTGAATATTCTTTTTGTTTCTTTTGTAGAAATGACGTACTCCCAAACGACTAACGGTCCTGGCAAAAAATCTGCATCGTTTTCTTCTCGGACTTGCTTTGATATTAGCAATTTGTTTGAGTTACTTCCCCAAATAACTTCTGGGACAATATTCGGATCCGTTTGTTCGTTATAGGGTATTACTACTTCTTGCGGGTTAGTAAAATCAGTGTTTGTCACTACATACTTCGAGTTATCAGGGTAATAATTGAGACTTAAAAGCAGTTTAGTCCCATCGTGACTCGGCTCAATAACCGTTAATTCTTTGTATTCAACTGGAATAGTAATAGTTTGTTTTTGATTAGTTTCTACATTTACGCAATCTATTTGTTCCTGGTTACGAGTACACACAGCAGAATTATTATTTACAAATCTGTACGCTTCTATACTAATCTTTTCATCCTTACCAAAGACATCCATTGCCAATAAGCCAGCGCCAATCGCTAGTATGACTACAGCGAAGGTTAAAAATAGCCAGATTCTATTACTTCTAGAAGCTTCTACATTCTCCTCGTTGATAGTTTCTGTGTTTAAAGAATTTTTTGAGTATTCTGTCATATTCTAAAAATACTCTGATACAGGTACAAAAGCTACTTTTTAATTTTGTAATAATTTTAGCGAAAATTATTCACCTA
>CAYNWE010000019.1:0-11438 GCA_964400855.1 uncultured Candidatus Saccharibacteria bacterium | reverse complement strand
GTCACTTATGTGATCTAATGTATTTTCTATCTCTGTGTAATGGTCTGGTTCTGTCCCATGTGCACCAAAAACGAAGACAAAATCAACAAGATCATTTAGCCGTTGACGATCTTCCTCAGATATAGAGCGAGGGTTCAACTCATACACCGCACTGTCGCCGTACATATCAAACGCCGTTTTTTTATCTACAGCCAAAGGAACCAAAGATGTTTCACTACTCATCATAAGAAAAATATTATATCATAAATCTCTCACTTTAAAAACCCCCAAGGGGTAAGCTAGTGGCAAGGTTATAGCGGTTAGCGTAAAGCGTCGAGTTGCAGCTACTGCAGCCATTCAGCCTTTGACGCAAAAACCGAGTAGCTGCAAGCTAAAAGGTTCTGAGTCATTTCCGAGGACGTGGCAACATACTCCTTATAAGTAACTATGTTGCCCGACCAACGGGAGTTCCGCAGGAACAGAACCTTTTAGCTTGTAGGTACATCGTTATTTTTGTGTAGGCTGCGGGGTTTTTGCATACTTTTGAACCTGCAGTCAAAAGTATGACCGGGGTACAGGGGTGTAACGACCCCGTGAAAGAAATTACTTAACTAAATCGTCTACTCCCAGTATTTCCACTGGCCCTCACACGCCCCGCGTGCACCAATTTTTGCAAATACCCACTCGTCAACTTTTGAGCCAAAGCAACTTCAAGTGAAACTTCATGCACGGTGCAGCCCGGGTGAGCTTTCACAAATTTCTCAATTTCATCCATGCGCTTCAGCATACGTGCGTGTCGATTTCTGTTGGCTTGTTTCTGTGCTTCACCTATGTGCTGGCGTGCCCACAGCAGACGCGCAGCGTCGAGTTCTTCAGGGGTGAGGTCGAAGACTTTTTGCGGGATACCTTTTTGGGAGAGAGAAGGGGGTAGTGGGGAGGGTGGAGTGGGCTCAGGAGCGGGAGTTTCGGGGGCAGGCTGTGTAATTGGTGGAGTTTCTGGTGCTTTTTCAGGCTCTTTAGGCGGGTCTTTTGGTTTATCTTCTACTGGTACTTTTGGTGGGTCTACCGGTTCGGGTGCTGGTGCTATGGGTGGCTCTACCGGTTCGGGTGTTGGCGCTATGGGTGGTGCCATAGGATCGGAGGGAGAAGGCGGAAGGGGAGAGGGTGGAGTAAGATCCGTAGGCTCAGGGCTTGGATCTGGAGCTTGTGCAGCTTCCTCAACTATTATCTTTTCTTCCTCAACACTTACCGCAGGTACCGGTTCTGGTAATGGAGTTTCTACCGGTGGTTCTGCAGCCGGCGATTCCTCATCTTTCAACTTTTTTTCCTCAATTCTTACCGAAGGTGCAGTCTCTTCCTCAACTAGTATCTCTTTTTCCTCATTTTTTACTGTCGATAGTTCTTCTTCAGGCATAAATAAATTGTACTATTTTTTGAAAAGCTCCGCTTTTTCATTTTGCAATATTTTTCAATGGGCGATGCCTGCCCATACCCAGCGGTACTTTTAGCTACAGGTCCAAAAGTACCCAAAACGCCCCGCCAGCGGGACTTAAGAACGCGATGAAAATAATATAACTACGTAGTGTGCCTGCGGAACGCAAGCGACCACAATAGTTACTGAAAAGGAGTATTGTGGTTGGTCCTCGGCAATGATTCACTACATAGTTGTATTATTTTCTCGGTTTTAAGTCTTTATGCTGGAGGTGGCTGCAACAGTTACTAGTAACAACTACCAAATCAGAGTAGAATGTTACCAAAAGAGGATATTGTTTTGGATATACAGGAAATTGAAGCGAAACTTTGGCAGGCAGCAGATAAACTTCGCAACAACATGGATGCTGCAGAGTATAAGCATGTCGCACTTGGCTTGATCTTCCTTAAATACGTTTCTGATGCTTTTGACGAGAAACATAAGGAACTAGAAAATACTCCGAATGCTGACCCTGAAGACCGAGACGAATATACGAGCGAAAATGTTTTTTGGGTTCCGGTAGAAGCGCGTTGGGACAACCTAAAATCAAATGCCAAGCAACCGACAATTGGTGTGATGGTGGATGCTGCTATGGACGCTATCGAACGTGACAATCCGAGCTTGAAGGGTGTTTTACCAAAAGAATATGCCAAGGAGCGCTTAGATAAACGTCGACTCGGTGAGCTTATTGATACGTTCAGCAATATAAAGTTTCCAGAAGGCCACGCCAGCAAAGATTTGCTTGGCAGAATATACGAATACTTTATGGGCATGTTCGCCGACGCAGAAGGCAAGCGTGGCGGTCAATTTTATACACCGCGCAGCATTGTTCGTTTGCTAGTTGCTATGCTTGCTCCAAAACCTGGTGCACGCATTTATGACCCGTGCTGCGGTAGTGGTGGCATGTTTGTGCAGTCTGAAGAATTTATTGAAGACAGAGCAGGTAAGGTAGGCGACATTGCCGTTTATGGCCAAGAGTCCAACCAAACCACATGGAAGCTAGCCAAAATGAACATGGCGATTCGTGGCATTGGTGCAGATATTCGCTACGGTGACACACTGCACAACGACCAACTGCCCGACTTAAAAGCAGATATTGTTATTGCCAACCCACCCTTTAACGTGAGTGACTGGGGCGGCGAAACACTTAAGAACGATGTGCGCTGGAAGTTCGGCACACCACCGACAGGCAATGCTAACTTTGCATGGGTGCAGCACTTCATACACCACTTAAGCCCCAATGGTACGGCAGGATTCGTGCTTGCGAACGGTAGCATGAGTAGCCAAAGCAGTGGCGAGGGCGAAATTCGCAAAAAGCTTGTAGAAGCAGACCTAGTGGACTGTATTGTCACGCTACCTAGCCAGCTATTCTTTAACACCGGCATACCTGCGTGTTTGTGGTTTGTGTCGCGTAACCGTGCAAACCGCAAAGGCAAAGTGCTTTTCTTAGACGGTCGCAACTTAGGCAAAATGATCAATCGCCGCAACCGCGAACTGACTGACGAAGACATCAAAAAAATGACCGAAGCCTACTATAACTTCGTTGAACAAAATGACAAGTACCAAGATATAGCAGGCTTTTCTAAAGTAGCTACGATAGACGAAATGAAAGAGCATGACTACGTGCTAACACCTGGCCGCTATGTCGGGAGCGAAGAAGTTGAAGAAGACGATGAAGCGTTTGAAGAAAAAATGAAGCGACTCACGATAGAGTTAAACGAACAGTTCACAAAATCACACGAACTTGAAACCAAGATCAAAGAAAATCTAAAGAAGATTGGCTATGAAATCTGACTTTACATTTGACATAGCAATGTTAAGTAAAACGTGTTATACTTTACATATAATAAAGGAATGTAAAGTATGCAAGTAGGTCAATTTGTAAAACAGCCACAAGGCTTTAAAGCTTTTATCCCAGATCGTTTTCCTCCCGCAAAAGCTCCTTTATTTATGCCCGAAGTACACATGGCTAGTACTGATGCTACACTTGCGCTAGGTAAACTCGACGGCGTAGCCCAGCTCATACCTGATATTGACTTCTTTACCTTTATGTATGTTCGAAAAGAAGCAGCACTTTCGAGTAACATCGAAGGCACTATGGCCACGATGCATGATTCGCTAAAAGCTAGTATTGAGATAACTGAAGGTGTGCCGCGTGACGTTGAAAACATTATTCATTATATAGATGCGGTTAATTTTGGCAGAGATAGACTAAAGGAGATGCCTCTTACGCTCCGTGTAGTTCGTGAATTGCATCATAAACTCATGCACGGCACACAGGAGGGGATAGGAAAGACCCCAGGAGAATTTAGAAAATCTCAAAACTGGATCGGTGGGACACGGCCTGACAACGCAGACTTCGTGCCGCCACCAGCTCATGAGCTGAACAGGACACTGGGTGATTTTGAGCGTTTTATTAACGACAAAGGCACATACCCTCCACTCATTAAAGCTGCGCTTATGCACGCCCAGTTCGAAACAATTCATCCTTTTCTAGACGGAAACGGGCGAACAGGACGACTATTGATAACGCTCCAGCTGTGCAATGACAAGGTTCTTGAATATCCAATTTTATACTTGTCTGAATACTTCAAGCGACACAGAGACACCTATTTCGCTAGGCTATCTGACTACCACAATAAAGGCGAAGTTGAGCGTTGGCTTATATTTTTCCTAGAAGGCGTTAAAGAAGTTGCAGTCGAAGCACTTGATGTGTCGAAGCGCATAGTCACGTTACGTGAACAAGATATGCAACGTATTCATGGACTAGGCGGCAAACAAGCACCTTCAGCACTGAAGCTATTATTGGGACTATACAAACAACCAATCGTCGACATAGCGACGGTTGAATCAATTACTGGTTTGTCGCGCCCTGCAGCTAATAGTATTGTGCAAAAAATGATAGAAATCGGTATATTGAAACAAACTGACGAGTCGGTAAAATACGGTCGTCAGTTCAGCTACGACGCGTATCTTGAGCTCTTTACGCAAAAGGACAAGAAGTAAACATGTCTGAAAATAGCACATACAAAGATATTAGAAGTCGAACACTGCTAGCACTACCAGAAGACGATTCATATCTGTTTCGTTTAGGAATAGCTGTTTACGGTTTTGCGTCTATAAATAGTTTTATGTGCGAGGTGATTTCTCATATCAATAAAAACTACAATCATACAACTCTTCAGGATAAAGAATCAGGAAAAATACTTGCGATTTTTCGTAGAGAGATCGAGGAACTAATTCTAAACAAACAGTATATAGAGATCCATAAAACAGCCAATGAAACGGCTGATCTATTTGAAGATCTAAATTCTCTGCGAAACGACATAATTCATACCTACCCAATAACAAACCCCAACGGAAATCAAATTCTGCACCGTAGAAAAGACAAAGCTAGAAAGTACTTCGAGGTTAGCAACAACTTCCTCGATAAATTCATCTCACAATTGCATGAAGCTAGCCGTGGTCTGTATGAAATCCGCTATGCAGTAAGGAGCGAGAAATGACCCGAACTGTTTTGCTTGGAGATGTTGCCAAAATTGGAGATGGACTACACGGGACACCAAAATATTCACCTCATGGCAATATCCCATTTATTAATGGAAATAACTTAGTTGACGGCAGAATAGTAGTCCGAAAAGACACTAACATGTGCGATATTGACGAGTTTCAAAAACACAACAAAAAACTTAGCACAAACACTGTGCTCATATCAATCAATGGTACCGTTGGCAATGTGGCGATGTATGATAGCTTAGATTATGTCCTTGGAAAGAGCGCATGCTTTATTGATATTAATAGGTTAGACATGATCAGAAAAGATTATTTGTATTATGTTTGTTTAGCCAAAAATTTCCAGGATTACATCCACGACAGAGCAACTGGCACGACAATAAAAAATGTACCACTAAAGGCCATTCGAGAATACAAATTAATATTGCCTAGCCTTATCACGCAAGAGCGCATTGCGAACATCCTAGCAACAATTGATGAGAAAATTGAGGTGAATCAGCGGATGAATGAAACTCTGGAGCAAATGGGTCAAGCACTATTCAACAAACACTTCATAACAAACCCCACTGCTAAAGATTGGAGCTCAGCCACAATAGGATCCAAATATGAAGTAATTCTAGGGGGAACCCCAAGTCGAGCCAAGCAAGAGTACTGGATGAATGGAACTGTTGGGTGGATAAACTCAGGTAAAGTGAATGAATTTAGGATAACGGAGCCCACGGAATTAATAACAGAACTCGCTCTATCTAAATCAGCCGCGAAACTAATGCCTAAAGGTACGACCGTGTTGGCAATCACAGGCGCTACACTGGGTCAAGTTAGTCGATTAGAAAGAGAATTTGCGGCAAACCAGTCAGTGATTGGAGTGGTAGAGAATGGAAATTTTACCAATGAATTAGCGTACTTTTGGATAAACCATAATATTGAGAAAATCATAGGGCATCAAACTGGTGGAGCACAGCAACATATCAATAAAAGTAATATTGCAAATTTTGAACTTATTATTCCTCCTCAAGCTGAACTTAACGATTTCCAAAATGAAATTAATCCAATAATGAACATGATTGCGTTAAAGTGCGACGAGATACAAAATCTAACTAAGCTCCGTGAATTATTAATACCCCGTTTAATTTCAGGAAAAATAAAAGTATGACACATACTCGTCGTGTTGGCTCCATTAAACAAGAGCTAATTAGTAAATCGCAAGAGGCTGCTTTAGCGTCGGTACAGATCTTTAACAACCCTCTAATTACATTCAAATCTGAGATGTTTATAGTGAATATAGTTATAGCGTGGACATATCTTTTGCACGCATATTATCGCTCTCAGGGAATTGACTACAGATATTTCGAAGTTCAAGACTCAGGAAGAAAGCGATACGATAAGACAAAAAATGGGGCCAGCAAATACTGGGAGCTCGAGAGGTGTCTTAATGACGATTCTTCTCCTGTAGAAAAAAATGCTACCAACAACCTTCGCTTTCTAATAGGTCTAAGACATGAGATTGAACACCAAATGACAACTAGAATAGATGATGCACTAAGCGCCCGATTTCAGGCAGCTTGTCTCAACTATAACGATCTAATAAAGCAATTATTCGGTGAATTAAAGGGTATTGATAAGCATTTATCATTTAGTCTACAATTCACCTCATTGTCCGATGGACAAACCCAAACGCTCGAAAACTATAAGGATATATTGCCTGCAAATGTTGCAAGATTTGTTGAGGACTATGACGGACAACTAAGTATAGAAGAGTATAACAGCCCTAAATATGCCTATCGTGTGTTATTCACACAAAAGATTGCAAACCATCCTGGACAAGCAGATAAAGTTATAGAGTTTATCAAACCAGATTCCGAGTTAGGTCAAAATGTTAATAGAACATACTCTGTTATAAAAGAAAGAGAGAAGACAAAGTATCGTGCAACAACAATAGTTAAGATGATGAAAGACGAGGGTTTTAACAAATTTACAACTTATCAACATACAAAACTTTGGCAAAATCATGACGCAAAGAATCCAACTAGAGGCTACGGTATCGAAATAGAAAATTATTGGTATTGGTATGAAAAGTGGGTTGGTATTGTGCGTCAGCACTGTATAAATAATAGGAAGAAATTAATTTGATGACAGAAGATAAAGTAGAACAAAACGCGTTAGAAATACTTGCAACACTTGGTTGGCAAACTATGCATGGACCAGACATGTTAACCACGCCAGACCATCAAGGCGAGCGTGCACCAACAGATGCTGTTATTGAAGGCCAATTAAAAAATGCTCTTACTAGACTAAACCAAAATGTACCAGCAAGCGCACTTGAAGAAGCATACAAAAAAATACTACGTAGCGACGAACCAGACCTGCTGCAGGACAATCGCCAATTCCACCATTTGTTGGTAGAAGGCATAGACATAGAAACGCGTGTAGATGACGAAATCCGGACCGTCAAAGTCAATCTGCTAGATTTTGACAACCCGAACAATAACGAATTTGTAGCGATCAACCAATTCACCATTATGCAGGGTGACTATCACAGGCGACCAGACGTTGTGCTGTTTGTAAACGGCTTGCCACTTGGCATGATAGAGCTAAAAGACCCAAGCAACGAAAAGGCTAGCCTGAAAGCGGCCTATAACCAGCTACAAACCTACAAAGCAGAAGTGCCTGCATTGTTTCGGTTCAACGAACTCATGGTGATAAGTGACGGGATAGACGCGTGCGTGGGCACCATTAGCGCCAATTACGAACGCTTTGTACCGTGGAAGACTATCGACGGTAGCAAAGAACATAATGGCGTACCGATGCTTGAAGTGTTGCTTCGTGGCATGTGTAAACCTTCGCGCATACTCGACATAGTACGAAGTTTTATTGTATTTGAACGTGACGAAGAAAAACACTCCTACATCAAAAAACTGGCTGGCTATCACCAATACTGGGCGGTCAATAAAGCACTAGCTAATGCGCAGCAATCTACAAAACCAGATAACGATCACCGCATCGGTGTGGTGTGGCATACACAAGGCTCTGGCAAATCACTAAGCATGATGTTTCTTGCTGGCAAATTGGTTATTGACCCGCGACTAGAAAACCCGACGATTATCGTCATCACCGATCGCAACGATCTCGACGACCAGTTGTTCGGCACCTTTGGCAACTGTAAAGACCTGCTTCGCCAAGACCCACAGCAGGCAGAAAGCCGTGACAACCTGCAAGAGCTCCTCACCAGAAACGCAGGTGGCATCATCTTCACCACCAATGCCAAGTTCTTCCCAGAAATAGACAACGACTACCCACTACTCAGCGAGCGTAGCAACATTATTGTTATGGCCGACGAAGCGCATCGCAGCCAATACAACTTTATTGACGGCTTTGCTAAACACATTCGCCAAGCATTACCGAACGCCAGTTTTATTGGCTTTACAGGTACGCCGATCGAGAACGAAGACAAATCAACTCCAGCAGTGTTCGGTAACTACATAGATGTGTATGACATAGAACAAGCTGTACAAGACGGCGCAACAGTACAGATCTACTATGAAAGCCGGCTCGTCGAACTAGACATAGACAAAGATATGCGCAAAAAAATCGATACAGAAATTGACGAATTACTCGAAGCTGAAGAACTAGATAAGCAGGAGGAGTACAAAACACGCAACGCACAGCTAGAGGCAATTGTCGGTAACTCAAAGCGTATAAATCGCATAGCAAGCGACATCGTAGAGCACTTTGAAAACCGCCAAAGCACCATAGACGGCAAGGGCATGATAGTAGTCATGAGCCGAAGAATAGCCGTTGAGTTGTACAACAATATTTGCGAACTTCGTCCAGAATGGCACAGTGAAGATGACGAGCTGGGGTCAATAAAAGTCGTCATGACGGGATCAGCAAGCGACCCGCTCGACTGGCAAAAACACATTCGTAGCAAAGACCGCAGACGTAAACTTGCAGAGTACATGAAAGACCCTAACTCGTCACTAAAGCTTGTTATAGTGTGCGATATGTGGCTAACCGGTTTTGACGCGCCTAGCCTGCATACAATGTACCTGGACAAACCGATGAAAGGTCACAATCTCATGCAAGCTATTGCGCGCATAAACCGAGTGTACAAGGATAAACCTGGTGGTCTTGTCGTTGATTATCTGGGCGTTGCCGCTGCTCTACGAGACGCGCTGCAAACATACACGGTCAGTGGTGGCTCTGGAAGCCCTACACTTAATCAGGCTGAAGCTGTAGCTGTCATGAAAGAAAAATATGAGATATTGCTCGATATATTTGCAGATTTCGACTTCGAAAGATACTTTACCGCCGACACAAGTCTACAGCTACAGATAATCCTTGATGCGCAAGAATACATCTTAGGACTTGACGAGGGCGAAAAACGGCTCAAACAGCATGTGCTTGAGTTGACACGAGCTTTTGCCCTAAGCGTGCCACACATAGACGCACTGGCAATTCGTGAACACGTGGCGTTCTTTCAAGCAGTTAAAGCTCGGCTAGGCAAACTAGGTGAAAAAAAAGCACACATCAGTTCAGAAGATTATAATTCAGCTATCCGACAAATAGTCGACAAAGCTATTGCCCCTGCCGGAGTTGTTGATGTGTTTGAAGCGGCCGGACTAGAAAGACCAAATCTATCAATCTTATCTGAAGAATTCTTGGCAGAAATACACGGCATGGAGCGAAAAAACCTCGCTATAGAAGCATTGCAACGATTATTGAATGATGAGGTAAAAACGAGATTTTCAACCAACGCTGTGCGCGCTAGGTCATTTGTCGATATGCTTGAACAAGCACTTGCGAGATACAAAAATAATAGTATTGAAGCAGCTCAAGTCATTGAAGAACTCATAGATATTGCCCGAAAAATGCGCGACGCCAACAAAGAGGCAGAAGAACTTGGGTTGTCATTTGACGAAGTAGCTTTCTACGACGCTTTAGCAACACACGGGAACGCCAAAGAAGTTATGGGTGATGATCAGCTACGTAAACTAGCGGCACTACTAGTACAAAGAGTCAGAGCGAATACTACAGTTGACTGGACACTACGCGCTGATGCCCAGGCAAGACTACGCGTAGAAGTTAAGAGATTACTACGTGAATACGGCTACCCGCCAGACCAAGAAAAAATGGCAACCGAACTAGTTCTAGTTCAAGCAAGTTTATTTGGTGAAGAGTGGAGCAAAGTACTTTAGATGAAAAATTGGTGATTGTAGGTTTTTCAGTTTTTTGTTTTCTCTTTTAGGTTTTCCAGGGTGCTAGTTGGGGTGGAAGTTTTTGGTGATACGCTTCCTATCTTTAGGGGCGGAAAGTTAGTAGAATGTATTCATATGGAAAAATATTCGATTAATAATCAAACAGTTAGTATTCTTTTGTCTTGGGTGCAGTCAGGTGTCGTAGCAATACCAGAAATTCAACGTCCTTTTGTCTGGAGTAAGTCTCAGGTTCGCAACCTGATGGATTCTCTATATCAAGGCTACCCGGTCGGGTATATCATCACTTGGCAAAATCCTCACGTTCGCCTTAAGGATGGAACTACTTCGCAAGGTAAGCATGTACTGATAGACGGGCAGCAGCGCGTGACAGCACTCCGTGCAGCAATACTCGGCAAGGAAGTGATGAATAAGAAATACAAGTATGAAAAAATTGTTATCTCATTCAATCCAATAACTGAAGAATTCAAAGTGAAAGACAGAGGAACAGAGCATGGCTCTGAGTGGATCACGGACATTTCTGAAGTACTTAAAGATGACTTTAACCAGCTGGCATTTCTAGATCAATATATCGAAAAGAATCCTGAAGCAGACAAAAGCAAAGTACATGATCGTGTACTGCGTTTGATTCAAGTTAAAAACAAAAATATTGGTAATATCGTTTTGTCTGCGGATCTACCTATTGAAATTGTTAATGAAATATTCATCCGCATAAATGCATCAGGCGTGAACCTATCGAATGCCGACTTCGCTATGAGCAAGATAGCTGTGTACGAGAACGAACCTGGCGACGAGTATGGTATGAGCCTACGAAAATTTATAGACTACTTCTGCAATCTTGCTATTGAACCAACCCACTTCAAGGACATCGAGGAAAACGACACTCACTTTGTTGCGACTGACTACTTTAGTCACATAAGTTGGCTAAAAACAGATAGCGATGACATTTATGACCCTGACTATAACGATATTTTACGAGTTGCAGCACTCACTGAGTTCAACAGAGGTAAGCTTAGTGATTTAGTTGCACTTTTGTCAGGGAGAAACTTCGAAACTCGTGATAACCATAAAGAAATAGCTGATGAATCATTCAAGAAGCTAGAAACTGGCGTCTATAAGTTCACGAGAGAATATCATTTCAAGCATTTCGTACAAGATATTCTTCGTGCGTCTGGCTTCAAATACACTGGGATGTTTGGGTCAAAGAACGTTATAAACTACGCTTATGCGATCTTTTTAAGAGCTCGTGATATTGAAGAAGA